>JALEGM010000091.1 GCA_022763145.1 Aquisalinus sp.
ATCAACAGTGAGGCGAGGCTGCATGGTCATCATCAACACAGTCTAGCCGTGTTGTTCGGTCATAACAGGGGCAAACTGCGTTTTTATCTAGGCAAGGGCTCAGTAGTCGTTGTCGCCGTAATAGTCCGGGTTGGCGAGATTGCCGAATTTCACGATATTGGCATCGAAGGCGAGTTTGATATTCCCGATCGGGCCATGGCGTTGTTTACCGATAACGACTTCGGCGAGACCATGGACGCGCTCCATCTTCTCCTGCCATTCGCGGTACTGTTCGACCTTGTTCATGTCCGGCTCGGTACGGCTGAGATAATATTCCTCGCGGTAGACAAACATCACCACGTCAGCATCCTGCTCAATCGAACCGGACTCCCTTAAGTCAGCCAGTTGCGGGCGCTTGTCGTCGCGCTGCTCTACCTGACGCGACAACTGTGAGAGGGCGATAATCGGCACTTCCAGTTCCTTGGCGAGGGCTTTGAGCCCGACTGTGATCTCGGTAATTTCCTGCACGCGATTATCGCCGGAACGGGATGAACCTGAGAGTAGCTGCAAATAGTCTACAACGAGTAGTCCAAGTCCGTGCTGGCGCTTCAGGCGACGGGCACGGGCCGCAAGCTGGGCAATCGAGAGGCCGCCAGTATCGTCGATATACAGTGGAATATCGTTCAGAGTCTGGGCCGCTTCGTAGATGCGTTCAAAGTCGTGTTTCTGGATATCGCCTCTGCGAATTTTGTCAGAAGGGATTTCCGAAAACTCTGACAGGATACGCCCAGCCAACTGATCAGCGGACATCTCCAGAGAAAAGAAGCCGACCACGGCACCTTCGGCTGCACTGATGCTCCCGTCAGCCTTGCGCTCCGGGCGATAAGCCTTGGCGGCGTTGACCGCGATGTTGGTCGCGAGAGCGGTCTTACCCATGGAGGGGCGACCGGCAAGAATGATGAGGTCAGATTTATGCAGGCCACCAAGTTTCTTGTCGACTTCAGTCAATCCGGTTCCGACACCCGCAAGACCGCCACCCCGTTCAAACGCGGCATTTGCGACATTGATTGCCTGTGCGAGGGCGCTTTCAAAGGTTTTGAAGCCGCCGCCATATTTGCCAGTTTCTGCTAGTTTATAGAGTTTTGCTTCAGCTTCCTCGACTTGCTGCTGCGGGTCATCATCAATATCTGAAACACGAGCACGCTCGACCATTTCTGCCCCGAGGTTCAGGAGGCCGCGACACACCGACAGATCAAAGACGACGCGGGCATAGTCACTTGCCCCCACCGTAGACGGAACACTTTGCGCCAGCTCGGTAAGATACTTGCTGCCACCGATCTCGCCAACGGCCGGGTTGTCTGCAAAATAAGTATTCAGTGTAACTGGGGAGGCGAGGCGGCCGGATGAAATGAGCTTGTCACAAGCTTCATAGATCATCTGGTGGACGGGATCATAGAAATGTTCCGGCTTCAAAAAGCCGGAAACCCTGTAATAAATTTCATTATCAAACAGGATCGCGCCAAGAATAGCCTGTTCGGCTCCCAGATTAAATGGCTCTTTTTGCTCAGTGTCAGGTGTATTTTGTATATTTCCGTCGGGCATGCCTGCAATAGACAGAAAAAAACCGTGAGAAGCAATTATTCTCACGGTCTGTTTTTCCAAGCCCCTGATTTTTCAAGGGAAGATTTTTTCCACAAAAGGAAACTACGGCCTAGCTGTCAGATTTCTCTGTCTCTGCCTCGGTTGGAGTCTCACTGTCTGCTTCGGCATTGGTTTCAGGTGCATCAGCTCCTTCTTCGAAGAAGTCATCACCACCTGTGCCGCGGATCAATTCCTCATCAAGCTCTTCTTTCTGACCAAGGACATTTTCGCCTCGTGCCTGAGCTTCAGCTTCTTCCTGAGAGCGTGCGATGTTCACAGCAATATTCACCGTAACTTCCGGGTGCAGAACCACGCGTACTTCACTGATACCCAGTGTTTTCAGTGGCTTGTCGAGAACAATCTGGCTGCGGCTAACATGGAAGCCATCGGCTTCTGCGGCCTCAGCAATATCGCGAGAGGATACAGAGCCATAGAGTTGGCCCATATCAGATGCCTGGCGGATCAGTGTATAGGTTTGACCTTCAAGCTTTTCTGCAACGCTCTCAGCTTCTTTCTTGGCTTCAAGATTGCGAGCTTCGATATCAGCACGTTGATTCTCGAATACCTTTTTGTTCGATTCAGTTGCGCGCAGGGCTTTTTTCTGTGGTAACAGGAAATTGCGGGCAAAACCGTCTTTGACATTTACGATGTCGCCGATCTGTCCCAGCTTTTCAACGCGTTCTAGTAGAATAACGTCCATGGTTCTTACTCCCCAACATATGGCAGCAGAGCGAGAAAACGGGCGCGCTTGATTGCACGCGCCAGTTCACGCTGCTTTTTCATGGAGACAGCTGAAATCCGTGATGGGACAATTTTGCCCTTTTCGGAGATATAACGCTGCAAAAGGCGTGGATCTTTGTAGTCAATTTTCGGCGCTTTCTCGCCAGAGAAAGGGCATGTCTTGCGACGGCGGAAAAATGGTTTCATCGGTCTAATCTCCTATATCGCTCAGTCACGGTCCTTGCCGCGGGATCCTGAAGAATCCTTACGGGACAGAACGGGTGACGGCTCATCGCTCAGTTCATCTACACGCAGGGTCATGAAGCGCAGAATGTCTTCGTTGATGCGCATCTGCCGTTCCATTTCGACAACAGCGTCGGATGGCGCGTCGATGTTCAAAAGCGTGTAATGTCCTTTGCGGTTTTTCTTGATGTTGTATTGCATGGTGCGCAGGCCCCAATATTCCTGCTTGGTCACCTTGCCACCATTTTCCTGGACAATTTGTTCGAGGGATTGTGTCAGCGCCTCTACCTGGGCAGGGGCAATATCCTGACGTGCAATATACACGTGCTCATAATAAGCCATCGGCTTCTCCTTTAAGGTGACGGGGATGACACCGCCGGAGGGGCAGGATCACCTTCGGTTCGCTAACTGCCGGGCCAATCCCGGACTACCCTTTCAAACAAGAGCATCAACGACCGTCACTCGTGAACGGCAGGCCTTAGGCGAGGGAGGGGGCAAATGCAAGCTGAAAAGATTGGGCGTTTGTATATCTCGTCGTTGATCTTTCTGAAGTTTCATATGACCTATCGCACAGTGCTCATGATTTGGCCTTTTTTGAAAAATAGGCCAAAGAAAGATCAGATCATGACGGCCCGGAGGAGGGGTATATGAAGAAACTACTCGCAACCAGCAGCCTGGTAATTCTTGGCCTTGCAGCGGCTCCGGCACTGGCTGACGATCTGGCGATCACCATTTACAATAATGGTCTGGCACTGGTCGAAGATGAGCGCAGCGTGACCTTCCCGAACGGGCGAACAACCATCGAACTGCCGGGTGTTTCCTCGCAGATCAATGCACCAACAGTCACCTTTCAGGCGGACGGCATGTCCATTGTTGAGCAGAATTTCGATTTTGACCTGCTGACCCCGGCAAAACTTATGGAAAAAGCTGTTGGTCAGGAAATCGAGATTGTGCGCATTAACCCCGGTACAGGCAATGAGACACGTGAGATAGCCAAAGTACTGTCAGTCAATAATGGTGTTGTAGTGGAGATTGACGGGCGCATCGAGATACTGCGCGATGATAACCTGCCGACGCGCGTCATCTTTGACGGCGTACCGGAAAACCTGCGCGCCCAGCCAACGCTTTCCGTTATGGTGGAGTCGACAAACGCTGGCGAGCGCGACGCAACGCTAACCTACCTTACCGGGGGCTTGAGCTGGCGCGCTGATTATGTGCTGCTTTTCAATGAAGAAGCAGAGAAGATGGACCTGCAG
>JALEGM010000005.1 GCA_022763145.1 Aquisalinus sp.
CATAACGGCCACCGCCACCTACAGAGCCAAAGCGCACCGGGCGGCCTTTTTCGTCTGCCACTTCGAAAGTCAGGTCAGCTTCAAAAACCGGGCCTGTGTAATACTCAAGCCCCCGAACAATCGACAGATCAATCTGCACACGACCTTCATCACAAGAAAGAGCCTCGAGAACCTCGCTCATTTTTTCCAGGTTTTCGACACCCTTAAGGCCGTCTGCGCTGCCGCCGATCAACTCTCGCAAAGCGGCACAGGTCGCTGCGTTAGTTTCCTTTGTGGCCGCCATAAAGGCCATAACCACATCAGCCTGTGCCGGTGACAGTCCAGCCCCTTGCGTGTAATCACCGCTTTCGTCTTCGCGGCCTTCTCCCAGAAGGAGCCGCACTCCCTCTTCACCAAGACGATCCAGCTTGTCCATGGCGCGCAGAACACCAAGGCGCTTGTCCGCCATTTCCTCTCCGGCGAGCCCTGCAACTTCCAGCAATCCATTCATCGCCTTGCGGTCCGAAACCCGGATCACATAATCCCCGCGCGGCACGCCTGCGGCTTCCACAGCGTCAGCAAACATCATGCAGATTTCGGCATCCGCGAAAGGAGCCGGAGCGCCCACCACATCAGCGTCGCATTGGGTGAATTCGCGAAAACGTCCCGGGCCAGGTTTCTCATTGCGCCAGACACGCCCCACCTGATAGCGCCGGAAAGGTTTTGGCAACGCATCGTAGTTCTCAGCAACAAACCGGGCGAGCGGTGCGGTGAGGTCATAGCGCAGGCTCATCCACTGCTCATCATCATCCTGCATGGAGAAAACGCCCTGCCCCGGACGGTCCACATCCGGCAAAAACTTGCCCAACGCATCGGTAAACTCGAAGGCCGGGGTTTCCAGGGGGTCAAAGCCATATGATGCATAGACGGACTGGATGCGGGTCAGCATGGCCTGCTCAGCCAGGATCTCTGCGCCAAGCCTGTCAGCAAAGCCGCGCGGCTTACGTGCCTTGGGTTTGAAAGTTTTCTGTTTTTTGCTCATGCGGGCCAGCCATTCGTTGAAACAAGCCGTGTAGGTAACGAAAGCCGCAGGCAGGATCAATGCCGCTGTGCGGGCGCTTGGCGCCAAGGGGTACCTTACCCCACGCTAATGTGAACGCATCTGCCACTGCGACAAAAGACTTTTGCGGAAATGGTCATATTCAATGGCCAAGCTATGTTGTAATCAGACAGTGCTTTAACCCACTCCTTCAGAAAGGATGATCTATGCGCAAACATCTCCTCGCCCTTGGTAGTGCCGCCTTGCTGCTCACCGGGGCCGCCCAGGCACAGTCAGAGACAACTCCATATCAAGAGATGCCCGCTGGCGAATATGTACTCGACAAATCCCATGCCAGTCTGACCTGGAAAGTCTCGCATTTCGGCCTGTCCAACTATACAGCCCGCTTCACGCGCTTCGATGCAACTGTCGACTTTGATCCTGCCAATCCGGCAAACAGCACACTGAGCGTAACGGTGGACCCGACATCTGTTGAGACAGATTACCCGAATGCTGAGGCCAAGGATTTCGACAAGGAACTGGCCGAAAGTGATCGCTGGTTTAATGCAGGTGAGTTCCCGGAAATCTCCTTCGTTTCTACCGGCATTGAGATGACTGGCGAAACCACCGGCATAGTGACCGGTGACCTGAGATTTATGGGCGTTACAAAGCCAGCCTCGCTGGATGTGACTTTCAACGCCGCCTTCGCAGAGCGTCCTTTCTCTGGCCTGGCAACCCTCGGGTTTTCGGCCACCGGCACAGTGACACGTTCCGACTGGGGCATGTCAGGACTCGTTCCGAACATCGGTGATGATGTGGATCTTTTGATCGAAGTCGAGTTCTATCAGCCTAAAGACTGATTTTGATAACTACTATGGGAAGGAAATGCTTCCTTCCCTATTTTGCAACCTTGACCAACAGGTCTGTGAAACGCGCTATTTTCGCTGACGTAAAGCCGCACATATTTACCCGACCATCGCCAGCCATATAGATCGACGATTCTGACTTGAGCTGAACGATTTGCTCAGGCGCTAACGGCAAGCGAGAGAACATACCGTTCTGCGACTTGATATACTGAAAACGATTATCCCCAAACTCTGCTGACAGAGCATCCGTGACCTGACCGCGTAAAGACAAAACACGCTTGCGCATCTGCTCCAGTTCCTTGCGCCAACTTGCATTGAGGTCCGGGTCACTCAGAACATACCAGGCAAGCGCGCCGCCGTAAGAAGGCGGCATTGAGTAACTGCGCCGCGCGATCTCGTTGAGATTAGACTGAACACGCCCGGCAATCTCGGTATTTTCCGTCAGAACCAACGCTGCCCCGACACGTTCGCGATAAAGCCCCATATTCTTGGAAAATGAGTAACAGATTATAGCTTCAGGGACGACCTCCAGAAGCCCGCGGACGTTCTCCATGTCCTCATCAAGGCCACGTCCCAAACCCTGATAGGCTATGTCGATAAATGGGACGATGCCTTTTTCCAATGCCAGCTTGGTCAGATACAGCCAGTCCTCGGTGCTCAAATCCTCACCTGTCGGGTTATGGCAAGCGCCATGCACGACGATGACATCACCCGCTTGAGCCTTTTCAAGATCTGCATACATCTTTTCACGATCAAGGCTGGTCGCATCATTATCGTAGTAAGCATAGGTTTTCGTCTCCAAGTCACAGGACTGGAATATCGGTATGTGATTTGCCCATGTCGGATTAGGGAGCCAGATTCTGGCAGCAGTATTCAGGCGGTGTATGAGCGTACCGGTAGATTTGAGCGCACCGCTTGATCCCGGTGTCGGCAGGACAGCAAAGCGGTCAGAAAGTTTCTCTTCCAACGCTGCCCCAAGAACCAATTTACGCACTTCATCAGCAAAACCTGGCCAGCCGAGTGGACCAAGATATGTCTTTGATTCTTCATCCGCCTGCAGGCGGCGTTGTGCCAGCTCCACCGCCTCAAAGATCGGTGTCTTGCCATTCTCATCCTGATAAACACCTACGCCCAGATCAATCTTGTCCGGTGACGGATCATTGCGAAAATCTGTTATCAGTTGCAACAGCGCGTCAGGTGGTAATTTTTTCGTATCAGTGAAAAAAGTCATTGGTCTTTTCCTGTGATTATTTCTTGACCGGCTCCATGATGTCCGTCCCCATCAGCTTGTCCCAGAAGCGGAAATGCAAACCGTAGTTTCCATTAAATTTCGTGTGATGCATATTGTGGTGCGTCGCGGAAATAATGTTATCACCGATCCAGCCCTTCACCCAGCTACGCGGCAAGATTTCCCAGCCTGCATGATTGGTTACACTGGTCACGGTCATGGCCATCAAAACAAACAGGGCTGCCCCCACATGGATCGGGATGAATATGGCCATCACCGGCAATAACCAGGACTCCAACAGCGCTTCTGTCGGATGGAACGAAAAAGCGGCCCAGGGCGTCGGTTGTTTCGACTTATGATGCGTGCGATGCATGAGATTATACAGCTTGGGGTGATGCATGGCCCGATGAGTCCAGTAGAAGAAAGCATCATTGGCGAACAGGAAAATCAAGATACTGATCGGGATATACAACCAGCCGAGTATGCCATCGACTTCCGTATAAAGAGCGGTGCCACCATTTTCCCACATCACCATGACCCATGCGGCTGGAGCTGCGTAAATAAAGGCGGAGATTGTCGACATGATGATTTCGTGCCAGATGGTCGCCTTGGTAGGCTCATGCCGCGTCAGTCGCGTTGCCTTCACTTTTTCCGCTGGCCGCAACCAGAGATAATAATGAAAGAACCCGGCAATCATGAAATAACGTGCAATAATGATTGCCGTCAGAAACCCATATGTCGTCCAGAAATTACCGTCACCGAACATCGGCCTACCCTGTCCTTTTAGCTTTGCGCCCGATAGACTATGGGCACCACACAGCTTAAGGGAACCTCTGGTCGCACGCTATAGTGCGATCATTCCCTTTCTAAGGAGCCTTAGCCCTGACCGGTACAAATTCCAATATGTCCGATCTTGTGATTGCCGGAGGGGGGCTCGCTGGACTTCTGGTCGCCTGGCGTTGCCTGACGACAGGCAATGCGCGCCGTATCACGATTGTAGAGGGTGCGGCGCAGGTCGGCGGTGACCACACTTGGTCGTTCAATGAAACTGATCTTACCGCTGAAGCCTTCGACTGGTTCAGGCCCGCCCTCGCCCATTACTGGACGGGCTATCATGTGCATTTTCCCGAATACTCAAGGCATCTGGATATTGGCTATTGCTCCTCGAACAGCGCATCAGTGAGGTCGGCGATCCAGCCATTCATTGATAATGGTCAGTTGATTGTTGTAGCGAATGCCCGCGTCGCCGAGATCGCTGACAATGTCATCCGGCTCGAAAATGGTGACACCCTCGAAGGTGAAGCGGTGATTGATGCTACAGGGTTCAAACCAGATCCGACTGTTCTTCTTGGCTATCAGAAGTTTGTGGGGCATGTCATCAAGACCAGCTCTCCGCATGGTCTTGACGTGCCTATCATCATGGACGCGACGGTTTCCCAGGGTGAGGCCTACCGCTTCGTCTATTGCCTGCCCTACGGACCGGATGAAGTATTGATTGAGGACACTTACTACGAAGACGGTCCGGACCTGGATGATGCAGTGATCGCTGACAGGATCAAGGCATATGCCGCAAGCAAGAACTGGCAGGTTGCAGAAATCCTGCACACGGAGCGCGGCATCCTGCCAATAACATTGGCAAGTGACCTTGAGGCACGCCTTGAAGGCGAGACAGGCGCTGCGCCAAAGATTGGCCTTGCTGGTGGATTATATAACGCCGTTACTGGCTACAGCCTGCCTGACGCCGTTGCGATGGCCATGCGGCTCGGAGATCTACCTGAGTTGACGCAAGCGAATGTCGCCGAAGCTGTTCTGGCCTATCGCCGGTCACACTGGCAGCGGGAAAAGTTTTTCCGTCTGCTAAACAGAATGTTGTTCAAGGCTGGAAAGCCCTCAGAACGCTATAAGGTGTTACAGCGCTTTTACCGTCTTGATGAACCGCTTGTATCGGCATTTTATCGGGGGGATTTAAGCCTTCTGCAAAAAGCGCGTATCCTTTCTGGCAAGCCGCCTGTACCTGTCGGCGCGGCGATCTATAATCTCTTTGAACACCAATTCATGAAAAGACACAGGAGCTGATCTTGAGCCCTCTCGACGCCACGCCCAACCCAAACGGAACAAAACCTGAAGCTGCCGTCATTGGCGCAGGTTTCGGCGGTATTGCCCTTGCAATCCGCCTGCAGGCTGCAGGTTTTCAGGTAACCCTCTACGATAACAGGGATAAACCCGGCGGGCGGGCTTATGTCTATGAACAGGAAGGGTTCACCTTCGATGCAGGCCCGACTGTCATCACTGATCCTGACTGCCTGCACCAACTGTTTGAAGTGGCAGGCCGCAAGACATCCGATTATGTCGAACTTGTGCCAGTTACACCCGGCTATCGCTTATGCTGGGAAGATGGCACCCGGTTCGATTATGTCAGCGATCAGGCAGAGTTGATGCGCCAGATTGAGCAGATCAATCCGGACGACCTTGAAGGATATAAAAGATTTCATGAGTACACGAAGGAAGTATATCAGGAAGGATATGTAAAGCTGGGCACTGTGCCATTCCTCAGTTTCAAAGACATGATGGCAGCAGCGCCGCAACTTGTAAAATTGCAAAGCTACCGCAGCGTTTATGCCCGCCTTGGGGATTTCATCAAAGATGAAAAACTACGCCGGGCGTTTTCATTCCATACCTTGCTTGTGGGCGGCAATCCTTTTGAATCCTCCTCGATTTACCACCTTGTTCACGCCCTGCAGCTTGAAGGCGGCATCTGGTTCGCTATGGGCGGCACTGGCGCACTGGTCAAAGCACTCATCAAGCTATTTGAAGATATCGGCGGCACACTGAAATTATCCACCGAAATCAAGGAGATTCAGAGCTCTGGCGACAGGGTAACTGGTGTTGTTGCTGATGGCGTTGTGCATAATGTCGATCTCGTCGCGAGTAATGCCGATGTCGTGCACACATATTCAAAGCTCCTTGGTGGCCATACGCGCGGCCAATCATATGGATCGGCGCTGGCAAAGAAGCGCCATTCCATGTCGCTGTTTGTCACTTATTTCGGCCTGAAGTCGCCTCCGCCTAACATTGCTCATCACTCTGTCCTGTTTGGTCAGCGCTACCGGGAGCTGATTTCTGATATCTTCCATGGTGATGAGCTGGCAGATGATTTCTCTCTGTATCTCCATGCACCATCTGTGACAGACCCAAGTCTCGCGCCGGAAGGCTGTGCATCGTATTACGTATTGTCCCCTGTGCCCCACCTTGGCCGGGCGGATATCGACTGGGAAGAAGAGGGTCCGAAGTATCGTGATAAAATTCTCGCTTATCTGGAGAAACACTACATTCCGAACCTTAGCCGTGACCTTGTGACGACACATCACATCACGCCGCATACGTTCCGTGATGTGATGAATTCACATAATGGGTCGGCGTTTTCCATTGAGCCGATCCTGACGCAAAGTGCCTGGTTCAGGCCGCATAACCGCGATGACAAGATCAGCAACATGTATATCGTCGGCGCTGGCACACATCCAGGTGCTGGCATCCCCGGTGTCGTTGGATCTGCCAAAGCTACCGCCGGGTTGTGCGTTGAGGACTTTGCCCCAATGCTGGCCGCACAGGCTGCTGAGTAGATGACTGACGCGGTCGTCAGCCATGGCCATGCCACAATCAAGCAAGGCTCCAAGAGCTTTGCGCTGGCGTCTCGTATTTTTGACGACGAAATGCGCGCCGATGCGTCCATGCTATATGCCTGGTGTCGCTACTGTGATGATGTAGTGGACGGACAGATCATGGGCCACGGTCAGATAGCTGACTATCGTGACGGGCAGAGGGAGCGTCTTCAGGACCTTATTGAAAAGACAGATGCTGCTCTTAAAGGCGAACCTACAGATGATCCGGTATTCGCGGGTCTCGCACGGGTCTTCCAAAGGCACGAGATCCCTCATCGCCATGCTTTTGAACTACTGGACGGTTTCCGCATGGACGCGGACGAGAGAACGTACCTGACGAAAGAAGAGATTCTTGAATACTGCTACCATGTTGCCGGTGTTGTTGGTGTCATGATGGCCTATGTCATGGGCGTCCGGGACGCCAAAACGCTTGATCGCGCCAGCGATCTTGGGCTTGCTTTCCAGCTGACAAACATTGCCCGTGACGTGATTGATGATGCGCGTGCGGACAGGGTCTATGTTCCTTCCTCTTATCTGCGCGACGCGGCAGCGCCCACCAGCGCTGCGCTTCTGGCAAAAGAAGAAAACTGGCCCGCAGCGCACAGTGCAGCTTGCGAATTGCTGGCATTGGCTGAGCAATATTATCAGTCTGCCCATGTAGGTGTGAAAGAACTACCGTTCCGGTGCGCTTGGGCAATACTTGCAGCGCTGAAAGTTTATCGTGAGATCGGCGAAACCCTGCGCGCCAAAGGCTTCAATGCATGGCAACAGCGCGTTAGTGCTCCAGGCTACAGGAAAATGTGGCTTGCCATAAGCGCGGCGTTACCAGCAATGCAGCGAAAAAAAGTGCCCATAACTGACAGACAGGGATTATTCGCGAGGCCATAAGCCCCGAAGGCAATTGAAAGCTTCTGCACCTCATATTGTTACCAATTGTTAATGTGATTAATTGCTCACATAAGTTGCGCATTCGATAAATTTGGTTAAATTATGAGTGAGCAATCACTTACAATGCCAATAGAGCACAGGAGAGAGAAAAATGAGTAAAGCTGTTAGAAAGATATTTGACCTGTTGATGATCGTCGCTGCGATCCTCGTCATGGCCTACGTCCTTGCGAGTAGTTTCATCCTGGGCACTGCAAGTGCTGACGATGCAGTCAGTGGCCAGACCTTCAGTTTCCAGCACGCCATGGTCAGCAAGCAATAACAATAATCCTGGTTATTCTGACTTTGTAGCTCTCAGGCGCGCCTTCAGTTTTCTGGGATCAGGTGCATACAGGAAACCGAAGGAGACACACCCATCGCGCGACTGCAGGGCGTGGTGCAGTTTATGCGCTACGACCAGCCGCCGAAGATAACCATCCTTCGGGAAATAACGAAAAGGCCAACGCTGATGCACAAGGCCATCATGTACGAAGCCATAAAGTAGACCATAAATCGTGATGCCAAGCGCAATATACCATAGCGGTTCCCAGTACAGGGAGCCGACGATAAACAGCCCCATGGCAAAGAACCCAAACACCACCGCATACAGATCGTTGACTTCAAAAATGCCTTCAGTGGGCTCATGATGACTCCTGTGCCATCCCCACCCCCAACCATGCATAATGTAGCGATGGGCTAGCCAGGCAAATCCTTCCATAGCGATGATGCTGACGACCACGATCAATATATTGGTCAGAATAGTCATCACACCTCTCCGCTAGCGACCATGCGCTCTGATCGGCGCAAAGGCAATCGCCACCATGGTTCCTGTGGATAGAGATGATGCTCATGGTGATAGCCAAAATGGTAACAGGTCAAAAGTGACAGCCAGACGGGATAATCATTCGTGCGGGCGTTATGCATGTCGGGGAAATCCCCCTGGCCGTGTCGATGCGGCCGATAAGTACCGAAATAGAAAAGCTGCAGGGATGAAGCAATCGACGGTACACCGTAAAAGAGAACAACGTTGAAGTAATCTGCCCCCAGCACCAGCACATATATCAGGACGACGGACAACACGAACAGGAACGATACGATCCCGAAATACCGCTTGAAGAAAAGTATATACCACGGCCAGAAACTGTGCGGATCATCGGCATTGAAGTCGGGGTCATCCGCAGACCCTGGACTTGCATGATGCGCCATATGAGCTGTCTTCAGTTTACGCCAACCGAAGCCTGCATAAGTGAACAGGAGAAAGGCGCCAATAGCAGAGTTAACGCGGGGGCGTCCGGGTGCCAGTGATCCGTGCATTGCGTCATGCGCCGTGATGAAAAACCCGACAAATAGCCAGCACTGCGCGAGGATCAACAATAAAGCCAGCGGGGCGCTTGACCAGGTCAGGTCAAAGAAAAATACCGACCAGACATGCAAAGCAAGCAACGATGACACAATCCCGACAAACAGAAACAGACCAATGACCGTCTGCCTTAATTTTGAAATCTGGCGAGCGATGACTTAACTCCTCATCAACTGGTGCGATACAAATGCGCTACCCAACAGAGACAAAACACCTGTGACTATAAGTATAGCGCAGGCCGATGAAATGCCAGCCAATGTCTCACCTCTGGCAAGCACACCATAGACCGCCTCGATGGCCCAGGTATTGGGCGTGAAATACCCGAGTGACTGCAGCCAGTCGGGCATCATGAACCGCGGCACCATAGACCCGCCAATAGAAGAGAAAATCAGCACCAGAAAAGTCTGCACAGTATGCGCCTGCGTCGGGGTCGAACAAAGGCTGGTAACAAAAAGCGCAAGCCCCGCAGCGCAAGCAGCCATGGAGAGGCTCACAACAAGCAATAATCCGGCATTGGCAATAACCGGCACCTCAAAAACAATCGCAGCGACAATGAAGATGACGATAGCTTGAGCTGTCCCCTGCAGCGTGAGGTAGAGAAACTTGCCAAGGGTGAGCCTGAGAATGCCTGACGGTCCCAGCAGCAATCGCTCAGTAATCGCGTTGCGCCGTTCTTCGAGAGAAATGGTCGCCCCCTGCATCAGGGAGAACAACAGGAAGAGTATCGCAGTGGCCCCGGCGTAATAAGAAATGGAAGGGTCAGCTGTCGCCCTGCCCGCCTCGTCCAATGCCGAAATACGCTGATAAAAACCATCACTGCTTTCCCGGCTCTCATCTTCCATCAGTTCAGCCAGGGCTGCATCGAAGCGCCCACTTTGCTCTGGGGTAAATCCGCCCGTCAGTGTGGAGACTGTCAGGGCGTTGCGCCGGATCGCAAGATCAGGCGCTTCCTCAGAAATAAATTGCTGCAACTGACCTGCCAACACTGTGGCGGCAATATCTCGTGACGGCTCAATTACAATCTCTACTGTCGCATCTGCTACGTCCGACAGATCAGATGAGAAGATGACCCCTGTATCAGCAAACCCGTCGCGCACCTGCTGGCGCACATCGTCCCGGGCCCAGCCATCTTCTGTGAACACATTAAACTTACCAGAAACCGCGAAAGCGCTAGCCAGTTCCTGTGTCCGTTGTGCATCGCTCGTAACGGCCATCGCAACATCAAGGTCGAGATCACCATTGGAGGCATTGGAGAAAATTGCTGCGAAAATGGCGAATATCAGCGGTGGCAAGAGAAAGGCCAATACCAACGCGCCCCGATCACGCAACAACCTTAGCGCCATTACCAGCATAATGCCTGTTATCATGCCGCTACATCATCCGTTTTTACTTGTGGCTCAGAGGCAATGTCATGCAACAAGGTTTCAAGGCCCGGGCGACGCACACTGACTTCCTGGAGGATGTTCCCGCTCGCGGTCACTGCTTTGCGTGTTTCGTCGATCAGATCTGGTCCCTCCTCCTGGCCCAGACCCGACCAGACCAGATGTCCATCAGCCGAAGAGAAGTCTCTAGCAATCAGCGCAGCTCTCAGCGTGTCATCAGGTTCATGACGCAGCTTCAGGCTGACTTGCTGGCGGCCCGCATAAACATCCGACAACACATCATCAGGGGCAGCAAAGTACCTCTTGCTGCCATTTGCCAGAACAAGCACGCGATCACAGATCAGTTCTGCCTGCTCCAGTTCATGGGTCACCAGCAATACGGTCATGCCCTGCCCGGTCAACTTGCGCGCCAGCTGATGAATCGTATCGCGCGCTGCAACGTCAACACCAGCGGTTGGTTCATCAAGAATCAGCAGCTTCGGTCTGTCCAGAATAGCTGCCGCAACATTAATCCGCCGCTTCATACCGCCGGAAAGACTGCTCACGCGCTTGTCAGCGTGCCCTGTCATATCAACGTCAGCCAAGGCTCGTTTCACGGCGTCTCGCCGTGCGGCACGGTCAAAGCGGTACAGGCGCGCAAACACATCCAGGTTCTCGGCCGCTGTCATGAACGGGTAGAGACCAATTTCCTGCGGCACCAAGCCGACAAGACCAGTCTTGGAGGTGCGCATTTTTATACGCGTTCCTGCCACCTCAATTGATCCTGTTTCAGGGTTTGTTTGACCACAGATGGATTTTACCAGGGTCGTCTTTCCGGCACCATTTGGCCCAATCAAGCCGATCACCTCACCCGCATTGGCCGTAAAACTGACATTATCAAGTGCTCGAAAACTCCCGTACGTTACGGTGAGTCCTTCTATGGCGAGGGTCTGTTCTATACCTTGTCCGTTTTGACTGGCAGCGTTCATTCATAGCCTCCCGTCAGGCATTAAGAAAAGCAAACTGAAGGTCGAGCAGCGCCCCAATTCGACCACCGCTCTGCAAACCGGCCTGCGCAAGGCCTTCCCTAGACTGAGCAATATAATTGCGCACCATTTCTTTAGCCTTGTCATCATTCGTGATAGATAAAATGGTTGCCTTGTTGATGTCCTGATTAACGTCTTTGTCAGAATCTTCGGCAGTCATGAGCCTGTCTTTGATGTCATCCATCAGCTGGAAGGCAAGGCCAATATTATGCGAGAAGTGCCGCAGATTGGCAGTCTTTGTCTCATCAAAATCACAAACAATCGCAGCAGCCACCACCGCGTAGTCGATGAGCGCGCCTGTCTTGAGAGCGTTCAGGCGCTCTACATTTTCGATAGATGTGCCCTTATTGGTGTTATCGAGATCCAGCAACTGACCGGCTATCAGACCATTTGAGCCGACACAGTCAGACAACAAATCTGTCACTTCAATG
>JALEGM010000092.1 GCA_022763145.1 Aquisalinus sp.
CGACCATATCGTACCTGTAGCGCAGTCACGCCTGTCTGCCGACATGTTCCGGAAACCGGATATCCCGCTGGTGGATGGTTGCGGCAATATCTGGAGTTCTTACGCCACGGATACCTCCCGGCTGTATGCCTACACCCTCGGGGCACAGATCAATGAAACCTATGACTTTTCGAAGGCTGTTGAGATTGCGGTTAAGGAGTTTGCGCCGGAAAAGCTGCTGATTACCGGTCCCGGCACAACGATGGGGGCCCCGGTCGCGCAGGAACTTATCCGCCATAACTGGCATGGGCTTGATAGCAAGACTGCATTCAAGGCCTTACAGGAAAAATCACCTTATATTATAAGCATGGGGATGCCAGCACAGCGCAAGATCGCGCTGTTACCCCGCGCCTAAACGAAAGCAGGAAAACCATGGCTAAAGACATGTCAGATGAAGTGATCCAGTGGGAAGATCCGTTGATGCTGGAAAGCCAGCTGACCGATGAAGAGCGGATGATCCGGGATGCTGCCAGAGGCTATGCGCAGGACAAGCTCATGTCGCGCGTATTAATGGCCAACAGAAATGAGCATTTTGATCCGGAGATCATGACGGAGCTCGGCGCACAAGGGCTGCTTGGGGCGACCGTCGCTGAGGAATATGGCGGAGGTGGTGCGAGCCACGTCGCGTACGGGCTGATTGCCCGCGAAGTGGAACGCGTTGACTCTGGTTATCGCTCGGCCATGTCCGTGCAGTCTTCACTAGTCATGTACCCCATAGAGAGCTTCGGGTCTGAAGAGCAGAAGCAGAAGTTTTTGCCAAAGTTGGCCAGCGGTGAGATGGTTGGCTGTTTCGGTCTGACGGAAGCTGATGGCGGCTCTGATCCCGGAGCGATGCGTACAAAAGCAACCCCGGCAGATGGTGGCTATGTGCTCAAGGGCTCCAAGATGTGGATCACCAACTCGCCGATTGCCGACATCGCTGTGGTCTGGGCCAAGCTGGACGGGCATATCCGCGGCTTTATTGTCGAGCGCGGTATGGAGGGGTTCAGTACCCCGAAGATTGAAGGCAAGTTCTCCTTAAGAGCGTCGATTACAGGCGAAATTGTTCTGGATGATGTATTTGTACCGGCAGAAAATCTGTTGCCAAATGTGACCGGTTTGCGTGGACCTTTCAGTTGTCTGAACAAGGCGCGTTACGGCATCAGCTGGGGTGCAATGGGCGCAGCCGAGTTCTGCTGGCATGCGGCCCGTAATTACGCCATGGAGCGTATTGTCTTTGGCAAGCCGATTGCGGCGACGCAGCTGGTGCAGAAGAAACTTGCAGATATGCAAACAGAGATTGCTCTTGGCTTGCAGGGCTCTCTGCAGTTGGGCCGTATACTGGACCGTGGTGTTTTCGCGCCGGATGCTATCTCCCTGATGAAGCGCAATAACTGTGGCAAGGCTTTGGATGTGGCCCGGCACGCCAGGGATATTCATGGCGGCAACGGTATAGCTGACGAATATCATGTTATCCGTCATGTGATGAACCTGGAAACCGTCAACACCTATGAGGGAACACATGACGTGCACGCCCTTATCCTGGGGCGCGCCCAGACTGGCATTCAAGCGTTTTCCTGATCTTCAAAGACTTTCAAAACCAAAGATAGAGAGGTTACAATTATGGAACTCAAAGGACTTTCGGCGGTCGTCACCGGCGGTGCATCCGGACTTGGCGAAGCAACGGCGCGTCGCCTGGCAGGCGAAGGCGTCAAGGTTGCCGTATTCGACCTGAATGAAGAAAAGGGCGAGGCAGTCGCCAAGGACATCGGTGGTGTGTTCTGCAACGTCAATGTGACATCCGATGAGTCTGTAGATACCGGGTTCGCCAAAGCACGTGAAGCCAATGGGCAGGAACGTATTCTGATTAACTGTGCCGGCATTGGCAGTGCCCGCAAGACAGCTGGCCGCGATAAGAAGAGTGGCGATATTTACGAATATGCCGCAAAGGATTTTGACTTTGTGTTGCAGGTCAATCTGGTAGGCACATTCCGCTGTATTGCCAAGACAGCGTCGGGCATGATGACGCTTGAGCCACTTGAGCACGGTGAGCGTGGGGCCATTGTCAATACGGCTTCTGTGGCGGCTGAAGACGGCCAGATTGGACAGGTCGCATATTCCGCTTCCAAAGCCGGGGTCGTCGGGATGACATTGCCGATCGCGCGTGATCTCAACACTGAGGGCATCCGAGTCAACACCATCTTGCCAGGTTTGTTCCGCACACCACTTCTTGAAGGTCTGCCGGAGCATATCAAAGGCGCATTGGCCGCTTCGGTCAATTTTCCGAAACGTCTTGGTGAGCCGGATGAGTATGCCAGCCTTGCGCTGGAGCTTTGCCGCAACAGCTACTTCAATGGTGAAGATATCCGCCTTGATGGCGCGATCCGGATGGCACCACGCTAGGCTCTATGCATAAAAGAAATCACTGAAATCCCAGTATGGCCGGGGCGACGGAGTGTCTATTCGGCCATGCTAATCTTTGAGGCTGACAGCTTCGGATAGTATTTTGTCCATGAGCGCAGCATCTTAGATGCTCAAATCTAAAAGGTTGTAATCTTTTAGATCCGCTTTCGCTGAGGCATCCCAAATATATTCTTCGTCTAAGCTTTCAAACGGCTTATAGTTAAAAGGCGTTTCGTCCGTATACTTTTGGCGACGCGCATCAATGGCATATCCCAGAACTTTTGACCGTTCGTGAATTATTTCATTCGTGTATACAGCGACAGGGCTGTGTATACCTGCTCCTTTGACATTGAGTACGGATGAGCGTCGATGGAA
>JALEGM010000006.1 GCA_022763145.1 Aquisalinus sp.
CGTCACATAGTGACCGAAGCAATGCAGTAGGTGAGCAAATGATAAAGAAGATTGCTTTTTTGGGAACGGCCATGGTTGTGGCCACTGCGATGGCCGCACCAGCAGCCGCACAGTTCAATTCCGCGCTTAATGAAGCAAGACGCACACAGGATGAAGCCAAAGCATCCCAGCAGCGTATCGATAATCTCGACAACGAGACCGCTCAGATACTGGGCGAGTACCGTGCGAACCTTAAGCAGTTTGAACTGCTGACACGATTTAATGAAACACGCCGCGCCGAGATTGAGAGCCAATCACAGCAGATTGCGCGTATTCAGGAAGACCTTGAAAACGTATCTACGCTTTCTCTCGCCATGGTACCTCTTATGGAAGACATGGTTGAGAAGCTGGAAACGCTGATAGCTAATGACATTCCTTTCAATGAGGTTGAGCGTGCAGACCGCCTTGCTCGCTTGAAAGAGGTGATGGCTGACTCTGAAGTTTCAGCCGCTCAGCGCTATCGCCTTATTATTGAAGCATACCAGATTGAAAATGAGTTCGGTCGTACGGTCGATTCCTACGAAGGTGAGGTTGATACACCTGATGGCCCGCTTAGTGTTGAGTTTCTGCGCATAGGCCGTGTGGCATTAATTTACAAAAATGCTGATGACTCAATTCTGCGCATTTATGATCGTGATACCGGTGATTTTGTGAACCTCGACAAGTCTTTCCTTGACGATGTTCGGTTCGGTCTTCGCGTAGCTAAGGAACAAACCGCTCCTGATCTTTTGACCCTGCCTGTCAAGGCGCCGGATCAAGCTCAGTAATAGCGACGAGATAAAGGATATAGTGTCATGAAAGTTATTCGTACCCTCGGCATCTCAATCATCGCTGGCGCTGCGGCTCTGGCATCTGGCGCGGCGAGCGCGCAGACTTCCCTGCAAGATGTTCTTAACAATGCGCGTCAGGAACGTGCGGCGGTGGCGGAAGAAAATCGCCAGCGTGAGGCGGAGTTCCTGTCTGAGCGCAATACGCAGCAGCAGAAACTATCTGAAATCCGTGGTCAGGTGAACCGTGCAACAGCCGAAAGTGATCGGCTTCAGGCTGAATTTGATGCGAACCGTGCTCAAATTGGTGAATTGCAGGCTCAATTGACCGAAGCGCAGGGTGAGTTCGCTGAACTTTTCGGCGCAGCTCGTTCCGCCGCGACTGAACTCGCGGCTCAGTTGCGTGGTTCCATCATTAGTTCTCAATTCCCTGGCCGTGTTGAGCCTCTACTTGAGACAGCGCAAAGCGAAACGCTGCCCCGTATCGAAGAGCTAGAGGACCTTTACCTCACGCTTTTTGAAGAGGTTGCTGAGCAGGCTGAGGTGGTTACATATGAGGCAACTGTAAAAGGTGCCAATGGTGAAGATACAACTCGTAATGTGACTCGTATTGGTCCATTCGCGGCGTTCTCCGGAGGTGATTTCCTTGTCTACAAAGACGGTATCCAAAAGCTGGAATTCCTCGCGCGTCAACCTGGTGCTGGTGCAGGTGATGCGGCTCGTCGTGTCGAGAATTACAATGGCGACGGTTTTGTTGCTGGTGTGATCGACCCTTCTCGCGGTCAGCTGTTGGCTCTTTCTGTGGAGCGCGCAACCTTGCGTGAGACCATCGATCAGGGTGGCCCGGTTGGCTACACTATCCTTCTGGTGTTGGCTGTTGCAGGTGCCTTTGGTATCTTTAAGCTGCTGTCAATTCTCGGTACTTCAGGCGCCGTGCGTGGCCAAATGCGTAAGAAAACCGCTGGCAAAGGCAATCCGCTCGGCCGCATTATGATGGCTTATCAGTCTAATACATCAGCAGACGTAGAGACGCTTGCTCTGAAATTAGATGATGCCGTTCTGAAAGAAGTGCCGAAGCTTGAAGGTGGTCTGAACCTTATCAAGGTTGCGGCTGCCGTGGCGCCGCTCATGGGGCTTCTCGGTACCGTTATCGGTATGATCCGGACCTTCCAGGCGATCACACTGTTCGGTACGGGCGATCCGCAGATCATGGCCGGCGGTATCTCTGAAGCTCTCGTGACAACAGTTCTTGGTCTTGTTGCCGCTATTCCGCTGCTGTTGATCCATGCTTTTGCATCTGGTTCTGCGCGCAGTGTGACGCAAGTTCTCGAAGAGCAAGCTGCCGGCATGATCGCTGAGCATGCTGAGTCACGGTCTTAAGGCTAATTGAGAAAGGAGCTCGGCTATGCTCGAGGTCTTGAATCCAGTAAACGCCTACGACTCGATCAGGTCATTCCTGCAGGCTGGTGGCGACGTGTTGTTTGCCATCATGATCGCCACCTTCATTATGTGGGCGCTGATCTTGGAGCGGGTGATATTCTTCACGACAGCCAGTGCTGGTGTGCGTAAGCAGGCGGTTCGTGCATGGTCTAATCGTAAAGATCATGCGTCCTGGTATGCTCTTGCGGTGCGCGATAAGCTGCTGTCAGAGGTCAAGTTGGCGTCAACGCAAAACTTGACTGTCATCAAAGGTTTGGTCGCGATTGCTCCGCTATTGGGGTTGCTTGGCACCGTTACAGGCATGGTTGAGGTTTTCAATGTCATGGCTGTCACCGGGTCATCAAATGCGCGTCTGATGGCTGGTGGTATTTCCAAAGCGACCATCCCGACGATGGCTGGCCTAGTTGCATCATTGTCAGGTATTTTG
The DNA here is from genome assembly GCA_022763145.1 of Aquisalinus sp. GTDB lineage: Bacteria > Pseudomonadota > Alphaproteobacteria > Caulobacterales > Parvularculaceae > Aquisalinus. The sequence continues at coordinate 2,674 of JALEGM010000006.1, forward strand.
ATGATGAATATTCTAGAGGCACGTGCCCGTGCGACTGTTCGGGATACAGCCGAAGAATTAGACAAGACGGTCGGGTAAGGAGCAGGGCAAGATGATTAATCGTAAGCGTATCAAGCCTGCTGCTGAGGAAACAGAAGTCAACGTCACACCTTTGCTCGACATTGTCTTCATCATGCTGATCTTCTTCATCGTGACGGCAACATTCGTCTATGAAGATGGTTTTTCGCCTAATTTGCCGGAGCCGTCGCCTGATGAACCGACAAACCCTCCACCTGCGCTTCTGCTTTTTGTTCAGGAAGACGGTTTTGTCTTGGTTGACGATGTTCGGATTATTGACCCACGTTCGGTTAAGCCGGTTGTTGAAGAATTTCTCGCGTCCAAGCCTCGCGGTGTCATTCAGATTACAGCAGCACTTGAATCCGAAAGCGGTGTGACTGTTACGGTGCTTGATCAGGCACGTCAGGCGAACATCAATGCGCCTATCGTTGTGGCGAAGGCTGCAGAGTAAAGCCGGTACTCTACCGGCTGTAGTGAGTAACGGACTGTAAATAGGGGCCTAAAATGGCAAGAAGACAAATCAGCAATGCTGCAGCAGATGATGAAGACGTAAACGTCACGCCTTTGCTCGACATCGTTTTTATCATGTTGATCTTCTTCATCGTGACGTCAACTTTCATTAAAGAGACGGGCACAGATGTATTGCGTCCTAATGCGCAGACGGCGGAAGATATCAAGCTTATCTCGCTTTTGGTTGCCATCAATGAAAATGATGAGATCTGGATCAATAAAGAGTTGGTTTCAGTGGATGAAGTTGAATTTAAAGTGCGTGAATTGCGTGCCGAAACGCCTAAAGGTTCTGCCGTTGTTCAGGTTGATCAGAAGGCGCGATCAGAGTTGATGCTCGACGTAATTCAGAAAATCAAAGATGCTGATGTTGAAGTAATCAATATCGCAACGCTGGAAGAATAAGGAACGCGACTGATGCAATCTCTCGTCAGACTTATACTGGGTACGCCTTTAGCGCTTATATTTACGGCTTTCCTGTTTCTGGTTATGTATGCTCTTATTACTGATGATGATCTTCAGCTTGAAGATCCTGGTGAGCAGGTGAAAATCGATCTTGGTCGGAAAATTCAAGACACAGAAATAGCTAATCAGAACGCTTTCGAGCGTCCAAATCTGGATCAGCCGCCACCACCGCCTCCAGCAATTAATACGGCTGATTTCCAACCTGAAGTTCAGGGGGTGAGCGCGGTAACACCTGAGTTTGATGCGAATTTGGACATTGGTACAGGTTTTAATCCAGATCGTGATGCGCAACCACTAGTGCGTATCCCTCCACAATATCCTGATCGCTGTCAGGGGCGTGGTAATCCTGGTGATAAACGCGTAACTGTCGAGTTCGACGTAACGCCTGACGGACAGACTACCAATCCTCGTGTGATTTCTACTGATGATTCCTGCCTTAATCGTTATGCGGAGCGTGCCGTTTTGAACTGGAAGTACCAGCCCAAGATTGTTGATGGTGAAGCAACACCGCGATTTGGCGTGCGGACAACCTTCGTATTCCGTCTTGAGGATGAGTAATTAAGGTCAGCATATAGTCTGATTTGTGTATTCGAGTGTGAGCAAGATTATGAGCAAGCTGAATATGAAAAACTTTAAGGCAATACTGGCATCGTTATGTCTCGGTGTAGCAACGCCTTTTGCGGCAGGGCTTGTATCGCCAGCGTTTGCGCAGAGTCAGACGTTGAGCCCAGCCGTTGCTCGCGAACTTGGTTCCGCGTTTGAAATTATCCAGGCTGCTGGTGAGAATGCCGGCGATGCAGAGTTCCGTCAGGCTATTTCTATTATTCGCAACCTGCTGAATTCACGTGGTGATCGTATGAGTCCATATGAACTTGCCACTGCCTATGAATTGATAGGGACATACCAATTTCAAACGCAACCACCAGATTATGCCGGTGCTTTGAGGTCTTTTGAAAGCGCGGTTGCTCAAAATGCGCTTCCAGAAGAGCGTCAGACCCAAATCCGCTACAATATTGCTCAACTTTACTTTCAGGAAGAGCGCTATTCCGAGGCGAGGCGATTCCTGCAGGATTTTGTTCGTATTCAGCAGAATGCTGGAATAAACATCAATGCGAACACTTGGTATTTACTTGCTGCCGCTAACACTGCTCTTGAGGATTATCGAGGTGCCCGGAACCCAATGGAAAATGCCTTGAGGGCGCACGAGCAAGAGGTTGCAGGAGGATCAACAACTCGCAAGAAGAGTTACTATGATCTAATGAATGCTATTTATTCTCAGGTTGGTGCTAATTCTGAACGCGGTGACTTGCTTGTTCGCATGATCAGCTTTTTCCCTGAGGATGCATCTTACTGGACCCAGCTTGCTGGGGCATATTCGCAAGCAGGACGCGACGAAGACGCGGCTGCAGTTTTGGAACTTGCCTATAAGAATGGTTTTGTGACTGATGAGACAAGGATCATTCAGTTGGTGCAATACTATTCACTTCTCAATAATCCATACCGTGGTGGTAAGTTGCTTGAGCGTGAAATGGCTGCGGGTAATGTGACTCGAAACCAGAAAAATCTCGAGTTGTTGGCTCAGATGTGGAACTTGGCGCGTGAACAGAAAAAAGCTGCGGAAGTCCTGACCCAGGCCGCTGCAATGTCTGCTGATGGCGAGCTATATTATCGTCTTGGTCAGGTTTATTTCGCCGACGAGCAATGGCGCTTAGCAGAAGAGAATTTAACGAGTGCCCTTAATCGTGGTGGCCTGTCAGGCAGAGATCGCGGCAATATCTGGCTTTTGATTGGTAACGCCCGCTATAACATTGATACTAATAGCCCGACCCAGCGTGCACGTGCGCGTGAGGCATGGCGCAGGGTGGGGCAAACATCAGGTTCTTCAGCTTCGGATCGTCGTGCCGCTACGGGCTGGATCGAATATGTGAATGCTGTTGAGCGTACTGAGTGTAATCAGGATACTGTTGAGCGGACTGTGAAACTCGACAATTATCGTAAGGATCGTGCTTCGTGTGAATCTATCGTTGCCATCGCGGATCGCGCAGATTCCGGGTTCTCAACTGGTTTCTCTCCGGAACGGATTGAGCAGTGTCGCGCTCTGTTAGCCAGTACGATTGATGAAGATACATCTATCATCACATATGCTGACGGTACTGTAGATGGTGAGCCTGCACCGGGCTTCTGCCAGTAATCTCAAGATCATCTGAATAAAAAACTCCCCGTGGCGGGGAGTTTTTTTCTTAACTCTGACCTGATTGCCTAGTAAATCGGGTCTGCCTGACCCCGGAAGATACCATCTGTTGTGCCTTCATCGCCTGTTTGACGGCAGGCAGCATAGCCTTGACGCCAGCCAGAGCGATACCCGGCATCATCATCGAAAAGGGCTTCGTCGCGGATCAATTTTGTTGAGAAGTTTTTTTCAGACTCCACGGCGCTCTGGCAGCCGTCAGAGTAGCCCGACGGAAATAGCGGGCTGTTGTTAAAGGCTGGCGCGCGGTCGCTTACACAGGCAGATAGCCCAATGGCGGCGAGCACTGCCAGAGGAAAAAAACGTATACTTTTCATAACTCAAACTCCTGAACTGCCATCTTCATAAGCTATAAATTCCCGCGCGCCTAGCGCTCCACAATACTGTCGCAAAGAAAGCAAGCATTAACACTCCGGCGCTAGGTTGGCGCCACAGGAGTTTCGCCATGCAACATGCCAACCAGCTTTTGCCGCAAGATCGCTTGGCTGCATCGCTTCCCACCGTGCAACCGGTGCGGATTCGGCAAACGCTTGTGCGTAAGCTGGCAGATCTCGTTGTCTTACCTCAGGAAAAACTGACCCAGAATGATCGCGACTTTATCGCGGATATTCTCGCTCGCTCTCTCGAATATGTTGATCCGGGCACCCGTCAGGAAGTCGCAGAGCGTGTGGCGCGGTTCCCTGAAATACCGGTCCAGTTGCAAAAATACCTGCTGACTTCGGAGCCATCCGTGGCTGTTCCTGTCTTGAAGCACATGCCTCAGATCCAGGAGTCACTCCTGTATGAGGCCTGTCAGGCTGGGCCGGAGCATCGCGCCACTATTGCCTGGCGGGATGACATCACGCAGTTAATCATAGACCAGCTGGTCACTTTTGGTGAAGCCGATGTGCTGAAGCAGGTTCTGCGTCAGGATACGGTTGTCATCTCGCGTATTGCTATGGACCTGTTGGTGCGACGGTCTGAAGTTGATACAGAAATTCGCAGTGGCCTTCTGCGCCGCCCAGAGCTGAGGCTCGATCATGGGCTGGCTATGTTTTGGTGGCTGAAAACGCCTCACCGCAAGTCAGTACTGACCCGCTTCGCCACAGACCGTAGTATTGTGCAGGATGCAATGCATGATCTTTTTGTGGAGACATTCAGGGGCGATCAGGTTGATCCTCACGTGAAGTCCATTCTGACCCTGATAGACCGGCGTCACCGCCCCCGTGGACGCAATGGCGAGATGGTGACAATGGATGTTGTTGAGCGCACTTTAGAATTCGCGCGCCAGAACCCTACCGATGATGCCTGCCATGCAGTTGGTATGTTGGCTGGTATTAGCCAGGAAACTGCGACGCGCGTTCTGCGAGATCTCAGCGGTGAGCCATTTGCTGTTCTTTGTAAAAGTATTGGCCTCTCTCGTAAGGCTTTTTCGGCCCAGTTTGATAGTGACCTCCTGAAAGAAGGAACTAAACTCAACTATTCAGAGGAAAAAGTCGAAGACCTGATTGGTGTTTTCGACAGTATTGCACGCGATTACTCGCGCACGATACTGCGCTATTGGGATTGGACGCATGACGTAATGGGCGAGTTGAGCCAGAGTGTGCATGAACAATCGGCCCAGGAAAGTGGCGGTTACTTCGGCGCCGTCTAAGCTGATCTGCGATATTCGCCTGCTTACTTCAAATTTTACATGACGGTTTAAACGGCCCTTAAGCACAATATGCCATAACAGGCGTGCTGGTTGTGGCCTTGCGTATTTTGGCTGCGACCGGCTTTTTTGTTTCTGCGCTTTATCTTTCGGCGCAATCCCCTTGCCACACTCACCTATAGCCCGTTAAGTACAGCTTAAGGGATTGATTTCGTCACGAATTTCGTCATTTTCGGTCACTTGATCCGAAGTGTGGCTACTTCGGTAACAAGACGGTGGACGAAAGTTCGCGAGGGGCAAGACACGGGCATGTTGCGCTACATTTTCAAAACGGCTGGACGGCATATCGCGCTTGCAATTGCGCTAGGCCTGTTGTGGCTGGCTTTGTCGGGTGAAGATCACTGGAGCAACCCGACTCTTGCCGTGTTCGGTGCTGGCTCCGTGTTGCTCTGTGTCTGGTTGGCGGATCGTTCGGGTATGCTCGACAAGGAAGGGGTTCCGACGCGAGTTTTCCCTGGCATTATCAGCTACATGTTTTGGCTGACGCTGGAAATTGGCAAGGCTAATGTGGCGGTAGTACGCCATGCGCTGAGCCCCAAGCTGTCAATCAGCCCGGGAATGATGCGCGTACCGGCTTATCAGGCAAGTGACCTCGGTAAGACAATCTTCGCCAATTCAATCACGTTGACACCAGGAACCGTCACTGTTGATGTCTATGAAGGTAGCATTCTGGTCCATGCATTAACCGAAGAACTGGCAGACATGGAAGGCATCACCTCTATGGGCGAGAGGGTGTGTGCTTTGGACGGGCCGGAAGGGCGCGAATGGGCTCGGCAGAAACGGCTGGAAGCACAACAGGATGTGCCGGGGCAGGCCAGCTCATGATGTTTATTGTTGCTGCCATCGCCATTGTAGTCGCAATGGTCTTGACCTTATTGCGCGCAATCCTGGGGCCAACTCTCTATGATCGTGTACTCGCGGGTAACAGCTTCGGCACCAAGACGGTTTTGCTACTGGGTATCATGGGCTATATGACCGGACGCCCCGACTTTCTTGATATTGCGTTGCTCTATGCACTGATTAACTTTGCTGGAACTATCGCAATTCTGAAATTCTTCCGTTATCGCGATCTCTCACCAACCATGCGGGATGTGCGTAAGCAGGAGGGTGAAGGCCTATGATAGCGTCTATCATTGATTTCCTGAGCTGGGCGCTGTTTTTGATTGGCAGTCTGTTTGTTTTCGCAGGGGCGCTCGGTCTGGTGCGCTTTCCTGACTTCTATACCCGAATACACGCCAGTGGCGTTACTGACACATTCGGGTCGGAATTGATCCTTCTGGCGATGGCACTGCAGTCTGAGGATTTCACAACAATCATCAAGTTGTTCTTCATCGCCCTGTTCCTCTTGTTGACGAGCCCTGTGGCTACTCACGCGATTGCTCATTCGGCTTGGGTGGGAAAACTGAATCCTCTGATTGGTAAAAACCTGCGTTACCCTGACAAAAGGGAGGATCTGTAATGGAATATCATACAGAGCCGACCCAGATCGTTGTTCTCAATCTTGCTATTCTGACTCTCCTGCTGGTTACGGCGATCACGATGGTCCGTGTTCGGCGCCTGTTCGCGGTGGTAATGCTGTCGGGCATCTATAGCTTATTGTCAGCGCTGTTCTTTGTTTCACTTGATGCCGTGGACGTAGCCTTTACCGAGGCAGCAGTTGGGGCAGGTATCTCGACCGTCCTCATGCTCTCCGGCATGTTGCTGACCGCGCGGCGTGAAAAACCTGTGGTGCCGGGGCATCGCCCGCTTGCACTTTTTGTTTGTGTCATTACAGGGGGCGTGCTGATCTGGGCCTCAACGGATATGCCTGCTTTCGGAGACCCGGAGGCGCCGGCCAATGCCTATGTCGGCAAACTGTTTATCGAGCGTACACCATCAGATGTTGAGGTACCGAACCTCGTAACCGCCGTCCTTGCCAGCTATCGGGGCTTTGATACGTTGGGCGAAGTGCTGGTGATTTTTACCGCCGGTGTTGGGGTCATGCTGCTGCTTGGCTCTGGCAGTATTCGCGGTGGGCGCAAGCGGCAGGATATTCCGCCGCAGGTTGAGCCAGCAGCGGATCAAAAAGCATCGCTTGATGGTGGAAAGAAAACTGCGTCCCCTCAGGATGGAGGCGCATCATGATGGGTCACGTCGTCCTGAGGATCACGATCAAGATTCTCTTTGCGCCGATCACCCTGTTTGCGCTCTACGTGCAGTTTCACGGGGATTATGGCCCTGGCGGCGGGTTCCAGGCCGGGGTGATCTTTGCCGTTGCTTTCATCATGCATGCCCTTGGCTTTGGCATCGACAAGACCAAGCAGGCCCTGCCACCCAAAGTCCTGCCCGCTATCATGGTATCCGGCGTTTTGCTCTATGCGCTGACAGGCGTCTGGAGCATGTTTTACGGCGGCAATTTCCTGGATTACGACCTGATCCAGCCGGACTCGCATCACCACGCCGGGCAGCATATCGGTATTATTCTGGTGGAGTTTGGTGTCGGCCTTGCTGTGGCGTCTACCATGCTGACAGTGTTCTATCATTTCGCGGGCCGTGAGCCGGAAATCGCGGATGAGGATTGGTAGGGCCAGGTCATGATCGAGTTTATTCTGGAGCGTTATAACTACCTGATCGTCATTACCTTGATGATGATTGGCCTTTATATTGTCTTTAGCCGGGGAAATCTGGTGAAGACAATTATCGGCCTCAACATTTTCCAGACCTCCGTTTTCATCTTCTACATCACTATCGGCAAGGTCGCAGGTGGCACTGCACCTATTCTCCTCGGGGGCTATGGTGGCGGTCACGGGGACAAGCATGGTGATGCTAACCATGGAGATGATCATGGCAAAGGTCATGGTACGGTTCATGATGGGGCACACGATAAAGCCGCCTATGAGCAGGGCGGTGATGCCGAGACGGCTGACAGTATTTACCCGGCGAATGATCTGGAAGAGGCTATTCGTTCAGCGGGCAATCAGGTACTTAATGCGGAAAGTGATCTGCACAACGTTCCTGAAGAATTTGCGGATAGCGCCAACCAGCTGGCTTCAGACGCCGGCCTGATAGAAGGCGATACCGCCAACCAGCTGTCAGATACACTGCATGATACTCCTTCCGAGCTCTCCCGGAGTGCAGAGAGCCATGCCAATGCGCTTTATGATGGCGCTGTAAATGCAGGAGATTCACATGGCAGTGCTTATGCGGGGGATGCAGCAGCCTATGCTGGTGAAATTCTGTACTCCAACCCGTTGCCACATGTGCTGATCCTCACTGCGATTGTCGTTGGCGTCGCGACGACCGCTGTGGGTCTTGCCCTCGCTGTTCGCATTCAGGAAGCCTATGGTACCATCGAGGAAGATGAGTTGGAGGCCGAGGACTATAAAGCCGAATTTGGTCATCCGATCACTGAGGGGGGCGCAGGATGAGTATCGCCCCTGGCCTCGAACATTTGCCAGCATTGCCGGTTGTTATCCCGATGATTGCCGCTCCGGTTGCCCTGTTGATGCGACCGGGCACCACGCCGTGGCTTTGGGCGTCAATCGTCAGCTGGGTGACGCTGATCTGTACGATCATGCTACTGGATCAGGTCTGGCATTCCGGCCCTATCGTTTACGAAATGGGCGGTTGGGCCGCGCCGCTTGGTATTACTTATTATATTGACCTGGCCAATGGGCTGGTAATGATGCTGGTTGCGGCAATGGCATCGGTGGTCTTTCCGTATGCCCGCACTTCTGTAGAAGCAGAGATTGATCGGCGGCAGATACCGGCCTTCTATACCGCCTTGTTGATCTGTATGACAGGCCTCCTGGGCGTTGCGGCAACGGGGGATGCTTTCAATGTCTTCGTGTTCCTCGAAATATCGTCTCTTTCAACATACGCACTGGTCGCCATGGGGGCACGCAGGGATCGCCGGGCGCTGACAGCTGCCTTCAATTACCTCATTATGGGGACGATTGGCGCAACCTTCTATGTCATCGGGTTGGGCCTGCTTTACCAGTCAACCGGCACCCTGAATCTGTTGGACCTGCATGAGCAGCTTGCCAATCAGGACAATAAGGTCGTCGAAGCGGGCTTCGCTTTCATCGTCACCGGCATCGGCCTGAAGCTGGCCATGGTGCCGCTGCATCTGTGGCTGCCAAATGCGTACTGCTTTGCGCCGTCTGCAATTTCGGCGTTCCTCGCAGCGACGGCCACCAAAGTGCAGATTTACCTGATGCTGCGTTACGTCTTCACAGTGTTCGGTTTCGAGTTTCCGTTCCTTGAAGTGGCGCTGAATGCTTTCCTCATTCTTGGCATAACCGGCATGTTCTACGCCTCGATTGTTGCTGTCTTCCGCGACAATGTGAAGCAGATGCTGGCCTATTCCTCGATCGCCCAGATCGGCTACATGCTGCTCGGCATTTCTTTCGGCACCGTTGATGGGGTCGCTGCGTCTCTCATTCATGTCTTTAACCATGGTTTGATGAAGGCAGCGCTGTTTATGGGTGTCGGCTGCGTTGTCCTACGGCTGGGTTCAAGTCATTTCCTTGCTTTCAAGGGTCTGGCCAAGCGTATGCCTTGGACCGCCTGGGGGTTGATCCTGTCCGGCCTCAGCCTTGTCGGGGTGCCGCCAACAGTCGGCTTCATCTCCAAGTTCCAGTTGATGGAAGCGGCCTTCCAGACTTCGACCTTTATCAGCCCACTGCTTGTCGTTCTGCTGATCGGTGCCAGTTCGCTCTTGGCAGCGGTCTATATCGGGCGTCTCATCTATGCGATGGTGCTTGAGCAACCGCCGGAAGGCGCAGAGAAAATTACCGAAGCGCCGTACACGATGCGCGCTGCCTTGTGGTTGATGGTGCTCGCTAACTTCTATTTCTTCTTCCACACTGATCTCACAGTTGATGTGGCTCATCAGGCAGCAGAGTCCCTGATCTGCATGTCAGCCGGTTGCGGGGGGGCATACTGATGTTCTCTCTCGTCTCTCACAATATGGCGGTCTATCTCGCGCTGATCGTGCCGGTTTTCGGTTTCCTCGGTATCATGATGGCTGATCGTCATCCGAATATCCGTGAAGGGGTTACCCTGATAACCGGTGTCATCACCTTCTATATGGCGTTGACGATCTTCGCGGCGGTGGGGCAGGGCGCGCAGCCCGGCTTTGAATTCTTGGAGATAATGCCCGGGCTCAAACTCTCTTTCCAGGTGGAGCCGTTGGGCGCCATGTTTGGTCTCATCGCTTCGGGCCTCTGGATCATTAACTCGCTTTATTCCATTGGTTATATGCGGGGTACCAATGAAAAAAGTCAGACTCGTTTCTATATGTGCTTTGCCATCGCGATCATGGCCGCGCTTGGCATTGCTTATGCGGCAAACCTGCTGACTTTCTTCCTGTTCTACGAAATTCTGACCCTCTCCACCTTCCCATTGGTGACGCATAAGGAGAATGCAGCAGCGCGTAAAGGCGGCTCGATCTATCTCGGTATTCTGCTTGGCACTTCGATCGGCCTCTTCCTGCCTGCGATCATCCTTACATGGGTGTTGACCGGCACGACCGAGTTTTCGCTTGGCGGCATTCTGGCCGAGCGGCTGGATGCCAATTCCGGTGTCGTCATGGTCTTGTTGCTCCTGTTCGCCTTCGGCATTGGCAAGGCGGCGCTGATGCCTATCCATCCATGGTTACCAAATGCCATGGTGGCGCCAACACCTGTCTCTGCATTCCTGCATGCGGTGGCCGTGGTGAAAGCTGGCGTATTCGGTGTGCTGAAAGTGGCTGTCTATATTTTCGGCATAGATTTCCTCAGCGCCGGGTCCGCCTCGGATGTGGTAATGTGGCTAGCGGCGTTCTCCATTCTCGCAGCATCTGCCATTGCCATGACGCAGGATAATCTGAAAGCGCGCCTGGCCTATTCAACTGTTGGCCAGCTTTCTTATGTGACTTTGGGGGCGATGCTGGCGACCTCCATGGGGGTCATGGGCGGGGCGACACAGATCGCGGCCCATGCGGTTGGCAAGATGACCCTCTTCATGTGTGCTGGCGCAATTTATGTGTCCTTACACAAATCGCTTATTTCCGATATGCGTGGCACCGGCTGGAAAATGCCTGTTACGTGGACGGTTTACATCATCGGTGCCTGCTCGATCATCGGCTTGCCTCCTATGGCAGGTTCATGGCCGAAGTTCTTCCTGATGCTCAGTTCAGTTGATGCCGGTCACCTGATGTTGATCGGGGTGCTGATCCTCTCCAGCTTGATGAATATCGTTTATCTGCTCGCGC
>JALEGM010000007.1 GCA_022763145.1 Aquisalinus sp.
GGCTAACGCGCTGTTCATGTTGTTGACTCGGCAAACAACGCGCGATTAGCGGGCGAACATAAAGACCTCTTTTTGCTGGTCGATTGAAAGCGCTCAAATACAGGAAAATCAGTTTATTTCAAGCGGTTTTAGAGCGCGTTAAAACACAAAATCCTACTGTTCACCCTACCGGGCCATGAAGTCCTTTATCGGGACGGACTCATCAGCGAGTTTTGTTTTATCCAGGACTGTACCCATGGGGATGAGACGACGGGCAAGCATGAATTCCTGCGGCCGATTGACGGCATCAACGGCCAGCAACCTGTCACCAGCAAAATAAAAGGCTGCGAAAGAGCGCCCGTTATCTTTGTCACCTCGCAGCACAATATTGTCATACCCTTCTGACAAACCAGCAATCTGAAGTTTCAGGTCAAACTGATCTGACCAGAACCAGGGCAAACTATTATAGACCTTTGGCTTGCCGCAGATCGCCGCTGCCACAATCTTGGATTGCTCGGTAGCATTAGGCACAGACTCCAGTCGCAAGTGCCGATCATAAATCGGATTATAATGCCAGGTCACATCTCCTGCGGCGTAGATGCCCGGGACGGAAGTGGCGCCATGTTCGTCAACGACAATGCCATTACTGCACTCTATTCCGGCCGCCTCCGCAAGTTCCGTACAGGGCTCAACGCCAATGCCGACAATGACAATCTCGGCATCAATGGCACTGCCTTCGGCTGTGTTAACAGTCAGCACACCCCCCTCTTCTCCGATAGCACTGACCGCCTCGCCTTCAATGATCGTGACACCTTCTTCGCGGTGCACGCGGGCGTAGAATTCTGACATCACCGGTGCGGTGACGCGTTGCAAAATGCGTGGCATTGCCTCGATGACCGTGACGGACATACCCTTTTTTGTAAGGCTCGCAGCGGTTTCAAGACCGATATAGCCACCGCCAATGATGACCGCGCGCTTCCCCGCCGCGATACGCGCCTGAATGGTTTCGACATCGGCAAAGTTTCGCAAATAATGGATGCCCGGCAAATCGGCCCCCGGCACTGGCAGACGGCGCACCCTGGCGCCTGTGGCTATGATCAATGTCGAGTAGTCATAGGCATCCCCATTTTCCGTATAAACCAGTTTTTCTTCTGGCTCGATGCGGGTCGCGCGGGTGCCAAGAGCAAATCGGATATCAGCTTCAGCATAGGCTTCAGCAGGCCTGATCAGCAGGTCTTCAAGAGTTTTGTCGCCCGCAAGGAAGTCCTTAGATAAAGGTGGGCGATGATACGGGAGCGCCTCCTCTTCCCCGATCACTGCGATCTCTCCCTGCCAGCCTTCCTGTCGCAAAGTCTGGACAAGCTGCGCTGTTGCGTGGCTCGCGCCAATGATCAGGCATTTATCAGTCATCACCCAGGCTCCGCTCGTCTAAACCGCTGATACGTCTTCGACATTTGCGCCGTTTTCCAGGGAAAGTGAACCAGCTCTAGCAGTATCTGCTACGTTTTCGGAAAAAGTTTTCGCCCCCTCCCCACCCATTGGCGCATCCACTTTTGCAAAGCTGAATCCGGCAAGCATGGCATTCAATCGCTTGCGCATAATCAGGAAGGCACTTGTGCGAGGATCCTGCACAGGCAGTTTTTCAAGCCCGGAAAGACGCTCAACTGTGCGGGCGATAGTACCTAGTGCTCTTGCGCAGCGCGTCATGGCAAGGTCCGGATTATCGCTCTTCTGAAGGCTCTTAACCCAGGCCCCTTCGGCAGCCTGCATTACCCGATGAACAAGCCAGCGCAACTCGGCAACAAGTTCCTCATCGCTCGGGGGTAGTTTCTCTTCTTTCAGCATCATTCATTCCTTTCCAGTCTCGGGCCCGAGGAGCAGTCACGGACACGCCTTTCTTCAACGAAGGCTTACTCTACAGCCTCCTGATGGGGGGCACATAGATTCTGAATTTTTTCAATAAAATCAATATCTTGGCATATTTTGAGCGTCGCAGTCGGAATTCAGTCGCTTAAAATCAGCTGTTTGACGATAGGTCCGGAATTTACGGGCGTGAGATGGCCGTTAAGTTGTTGTTTTATTTTGGCAACATACCCACACAAAGCAGCTCGATTAACGGAAATTAAGGTTAAGTTTACCCGGGCACAGACCATGTTGCGCGCACGTTACTGGAGCCTCTTTTATGCCCTCACGCCTGTTTGCCTCGTCCTTTCTTCTTGGTGCCTCTGCGATCGTTTTGATTGCCTGCGGCAACACCGTGGAAACTCCTGCCGCGCCCAACGCAACTGAGGTAACCGACCAAGGCAATCTAACTGAAACAGACGGGGCTGAGGCTCAGCTGGATGAGAATGAGCGCATTGCGGCATTCTTCAATGAGACTTTTGAGCGTGATATCGCAAATAGCCCGATGTTTCAGGCACAACTTGGCCGCAAAACAGAAGATTATGGGAAATGGGATGATTTCTCAGAAGCTGAAAAACAACGCCAGGTCGAACAGGCACAGGCTGATCTTAACCGCCTGCGCACCGAATTCGACTTCGAGGCATTAGATGAACAGTCCCGCATCAGCTATCGCATTTTTGAGTATAATCAGGAAAATGCCATCAAGAATTATGACTGGCGCTATAATCAGTACCCGGTCACGCAGATGTCCAGTGTGGTCACTTATCTGCCGACATTCATGCAGAACATTCATCGCATTGAGACTGTCAGCGACGCTGAGGATTATATCTCCCGCCTGAATGGCATTGAAGAGGTCATTGGGGAAGTGATCAACGATCTGAAAGTGCGTGAGGAACGCGGGGTTATTGCACCGGCGTTGGTCTACCCCGGCGTGATTGGATCAGCACAAGCCGTCATCACTGGCGCCCCGTTCGATGATAGCGAAAAAGACAGCGCCATTATGTCAGACTTCCGTGCCAAGATAGAGGCGCTGGAACTTGCAGATGAAGAAACGCAAGTGTTACTGGAAGCCGGTATTGAAGCACTAACCGGCCCGTTTCAATCAAGCTATCAGGCCTTCATTGCGGAAATGACCCGGTTGCAGGGCCTTGCAGATGGCGACAAAGGCGCCTGGAGTTTGCCTGATGGGGTTGAGTATTATGCTCGGCGCATTGAGCACTGGACCACTGTTTCAATGGACCCGGAAGAAATCCATCAGCTTGGGCTCGAAGAAGTCGCACGCATTCGGGCGGAAATGGAAGCCATTAAGGAAGAGGTTGGTTTTGAGGGCACGCTGGCCGAGTTCTTTGAATTTGTCCGCACAGACCCGAATAACTACTACCCGGACACACAGGAAGGGCGTGACCAATATCTCGCTGATGCCACAGCGTTGATTGATGAGGTCTACGAAAAGACAGACGATTACTTCAACATCCTGCCTCAGGCACCGCTGGAAGTTCGGCCTGTTGAAAAATGGCGCGAGAATGCGGCGGGCACGGCATTTTACAACCGTCCTGCCCCGGATGGCAGTCGCCCTGGTATCTATTATATCAACATGAAAGACATGAATGATGTGCAAAAGCATATCATGAACTCTCTCGCCTATCATGAAGGCGCACCGGGACATCATTTCCAGCTGGCAATCATGCAGGAGTTGGAGGGGATTCCCGAATTCCGCAAGTTTGGTGGCTATAGCGCTTATACAGAAGGTTGGGCGCTTTATACTGAGCGTCTGGCATTCGAAATGGGCCTTTATGAAGGGCGGCCCATGCGCGACTTTGGCCGACTGGCGGAAGAGATGAAACGCGCTGTGCGCCTCGTGGTCGATACCGGTATGCATGCCAAGGAATGGACGTTGCAGGAAGCCATCGACTATATGACAGAGAATACGCCCATGGCGCCCGGCGACATCGACCGCCAGAACAAGCGTTATATGGTCTGGCCTGGCCAGGCGCTCTCCTACAAGATTGGAATGATCAAACTGCTTGAATTACGCGAAAAAGCGCGCACTGAGCTTGGAGAAGATTTTGATATCAGAGACTACCACGATGTGGTTCTCAAAAACGGCGCCATGCCACTCGCTGTACTCGAAGACGTGGTCAATGCCTACATAGATGAGCGCAAGGCTCAATAACCAAACCTAAAGAGGGAAGAGGAAAATCTCGATGAAGAAACTAGCACTTCTAACCACAAGCTTGACCATGCTCATGGCAGGCTGTGCCACAACAGACATAGGGTCTATTCCGGATAGTTTCACCAAAGTTGACCAGGTGAACAAGCAATCAGCAGATGAAATTGTTATTCCATTTCAGAAGTTTGTTCTCGACAATGGCCTGACTGTTGTTCTGCACGAGGATAAATCAGACCCATTGGTGCACGTTGATGTAACCTATCACGTTGGCTCTGGTCGTGAGGAAGTCGGCAAGTCCGGTTTTGCGCACTTCTTTGAGCACATGATGTTCCAGGGATCAGAGAATGTCGCCGATGAAGAGCACTTCAAGATCATTACTGAAGCCGGCGGCACCCTGAACGGGACAACGAACAGTGACCGCACAAACTACTTCCAGACAGTACCATCCAACCAGCTGGAAAAAATGATCTGGCTGGAGGCCGACCGGATGGGCTTCCTTCTCGACGCTGTGACACAGGAAAAATTTGAGGTTCAGCGCGAAACCGTTAAAAACGAACGCGGGCAGCGCGTGGATAATGCGCCATACGGCCTGCTGTTCGAGCGCGTCGGCGAAGCGATGTATGAAGAAGGTCATCCCTACTCCTGGAGTACGATCGGGTACATTGAAGACTTGAACCGTGTGAACGTGAATGACCTGAAAGCCTTCTTCCTGCGCTGGTACGGACCAAATAACGCCACGCTGACCATCGGTGGCGACATCGACAAGGAACAGACTCTTGCCTGGGTTGAGAAGTATTTCGGCTCCATCCCGCGCGGTCCTGAAGTTGACAAACCAGAAAAATGGGAAGTGACGCTGGACGAGGATCGCTACATCTCTCTGGAGGACAATGTTTCTCTACCCTTGATCTACATGGCATGGCCGACAGTTTATGCGAGCCATCCGGACGAAGCTCCGCTAGACGTGCTGATGTCCATCATGGGCACAGGCGACACATCCCTTCTGTACAAGAACCTTGTGAAAAACGGTCGTGCGGTGCAGGCACAAGCAAGCCACGGCTGTCGTGAACTGCACTGTCAGTTCGCTCTGCTTGCCTTGCCGAACCCTGGCGTTGATCCAAACCTTGCCGGCATGGAAGAAGCAATCCGCGCCTCCCTGGTAGAGTTTGAAGAGCGTGGCGTAACTGATGATGACCTTGAACGCACCAAATCAAGCATCATTTCTGGCATGATCTATGGCCTTGAAAGCGTCAGTGGCAAGGTATCGCAACTCGCGTTCTACGAAACATTCCGTGAGGATCCTGATTATATCAAGCAGGATATCGAGCGCTATGAGAGCGTGACCAAAGAAGACGTGATGCGGGTATATGAGAAATATATCAAGGATCAGTCTGCGGTCATCATGAGCATCGTGCCGAAAGGTCAGGCAGCCTGGATTGCACGCGAAGACACATGGGATCGTTATGAGCGCGCATTACCTGATTATGGCACAACAACTGCGGATGATCTTGATATTCGTGTTGCTGTGGATGATTTTGATCGCTCTGTCGTACCGCCTGCTTCTGGCGAGAATCCAAGCCTGAAGCTACCACCCGTATGGCGCTCTGAACTGGATAATGGTGTGAAAGTGCTTGGGGCCGTCAATGACGAAGTCCCGACAACTGCCATTCAGTTGCGCATGAAAGCTGGTCAGCGTAACGAGCCAGTAAGTAAACTTGGCCTCGCCGCCATGACAGCTGCCATGATGGATGAGACGACTCAGGAGAGCAGTAAGGAAGAGATCAGTAATGCGCTGCAAAAACTGGGGTCTTCTATTTCTTTCTCATCCGGCGACACATATAGCAGCATGAGCATTCGTTCCCTGACTGATAATCTGGACGAAACACTGGCGATCGCGGCAGAGAAATTACTGATGCCAGCTTTCTCTGAAGAAGATTTCAATCGGGTGAAAGCTCAGGTTATTCAGGGCATTGAATTCTCCAAGAAACAGCCAAGTACGGTTGCTACGAATGTATTCAATGGGTTGATCTATGGTGATGAAAATGCTTTCGCGTATCCGGATAGCGGTACGGTTGAGAGTGTAACTGCAATCACTTTGGATGATGTCAAAGCATTCTATGCAGAGCATTATTCACCAATGGTTGGTAGCATTGTCGCTGTGAGTAACCTTGGCGAAGGTGCCATGGAAGCAAAACTGAATGATGCTTTCGGAGAATGGGCTGGCGGCGATGTCGCAACAACTACCCTCAAGCCTTTCCCTGCTCTTGCAGAGAACACGCTCTACCTGATTGACAAGCCTGGCGCTGCGCAGTCTGAAATCAGGATCGGTAACCGCGCCCTGCCTTATGA
>JALEGM010000093.1 GCA_022763145.1 Aquisalinus sp.
CGCGGCCAGGGTTGATCATGCTCTGCGGTGTAGCGATCCGCCATCGGTTCCAGTCCCAACGCTGAGGTGAAGCTATGCACGAAACGTGCGCGACCATCTGGGTTCTGCAGCGGATCAATGATGATAATAGTGTTGTCTAGAATGGTCTCGACGAGCTCATCCTCTTCAGCAGCCAACAGGTGGTAGGCCATGAACAATGCACTGTCCGGCGGCGTAATCTCATCCCCATGGACACCATAAGACAGCCATACGACGGCCGGTAGATCATTCAGTATTTGACGCGAGACAGTCTCACCCTCTGCGAGACGATCTGTTGTTTCGCGGATTTCCTCGAGCCTCTGCATATTGTCGGCCGAAGCAATCACTGCATAAAGCAGTTCGCGTCCCTGCCAGCTCTCTGCATATGTCTGCACCTTCATCCTGTCAGGCGCAGCTTCTGCCAAGGCGTACATGTAGAAATTGATCTCTTCTACTGAAGAAATGTCTTCACCGTGTTCATGACCAACAACATCTTCCAGTGTTGGAATTTCCGGATCATAATTTGCCTGCGGGTATGACTGCGCCATAACCGGAAAGCTCAAAGTCATTCCAAAAACCAAACTGGCCAAAATATGCGAAAGTCTCACGAGACAGCTCCATGTCATTTACGGATGTGAGTGAAGCCGATTTCACGAGGCTTTGCAAAGATCAATGGCTGAACAGGCTGGAAGAAACCGCAAAAATTGAATGGTCGGAACGGCGGGATTCGAACCCACGACCCCTACACCCCCAGTGTAGTGCGCTACCAGGCTGCGCTACGTTCCGATTCAACTCATCAAGTCAGCCTTATAGGCTTTGACCGACATGCATCAAGCATAGAAAACCTGTCTCTTCTCCGTGACAAGCAGTTTCTTCATTTCATTGATTTATCGGGGCAATCAACCTAATTAGCTGCTGTGGTAACGAGGATCATCCCTATGACACTGACTAAATCACTCATTATGACTTCCTCCATCGCTGTATTGCTCGCAGCGTGTGGCGGTGAAAAAACGACGGAAGAAAAAATCACTGACGCTGCCAAGGAAGCAGAAGAAGCAATCACGGAAGCCGTTAGCGATGTAGAACAAGCGCTCGAGGAAACCAGTGAAACATTATCAGATGCGGCGAAGGAAGTAGAGCGTGAATTGGCTGAAGCTGCAGAAGAAGTAGGACTTTGCGAAGGCTTTGGCCCGCAAACACCACGCGACATTTCAAGCGCTACAGGCACGAATACCGTAGCATTTACAATGGCACCTGCGTCAACAGAACTCAATTTGTGCAATATCCATTCGCATACAAATGCTGAACATAAGGGACCGGGTTTTAGCGTTTACGTTGGCGATGGTGTCAATGGAGGTTTTGCCTGTAACAACACCTCTGAACTTACTGAAGCGGAACTCGTGAATCCGGAAAGTAACGCATTTGGTGGCGTTAAGCCGGGTGATACTATTGAAGTACACTGGGTACACTCCTCTTGCGATATTCAACCCGGTGAAGGGTTAGGCTCTTGCCTTAATGAAACTTGCGAAAGTCCATTACTCCGTGTGGAGGCTCAGACATTCCTGGTTGTGAATGATCCGAATGCATTGGACTTCACAGATTTTGATTATGCCGGACCGGGTGAAGGCCTACATCAGCCAAAAGCACTGCCAACAGGCACCGGTACACCGGTAGTGTTCCGTGGCTCAACAACAGGTCCTTCGTATACGCAGGCAAATTGTTCACCTCTTCAGGTGACATGGAGTGTTCGTCCGAACTGCGCGAAAGTGGATATCAATTCTCTGAACCGGTGGGCCGAACAAGGCAATGTCTTTAACGAGACTGAGTCCCACGGTGTTCGCCAATTGGTGACAGCACCTGAGTTGCTGGACCAGATCAACTAAGGCCAACAGCCAGTTTATGAAATAAGGCCTGTCTGTTTCGACAGGCCTTTTTTATATTAATTCTCAAGTTGATATACATCTGTTGTCTGATGAGAACTCGACAACGAAGATACCTTTAGTCCGCTCTGCCCGTCACTAACTCTTGGCCCTCATCACAAGTTACGCCTTGGACGGCCAAACTTTGGTGACGGAATATCCCAGATAATTGCCCCGGCGCGGATCATGAAAGTTGCCAGTGCTGCAAGAGGTGCTGCAATGCCTTGCTCCAGTCCGGTTGATAAAAGGATCATATAAATGCCTGCTCCGATAAGGGCGGCAGTGGCATAAATATCCTGCTTCAAAATCAATGGCGGCTCATTCAGCAGGACATCCCGAACAACACCACCAAAGGTCGCGGTGATCGCGCCCATGAAAATCGCAATGACGACAGGCGCATTCATGGCAAGAGCAGCTTGAGCGCCGAGAATAGCAAACACAGCCATCCCGAGCGCGTCAGCCCAGATCAATGCTTTCAGACGGTTTGACAAGAGAGGCTGCGCCAGAGTGGCAATGATTGCACCAGCCAGACAGATAAATACCGCAGATGGGTCGCGTATCCACCAGACAGGGAAAGCGCCAAGCATCACATCCCGGATCGTACCTCCCCCAACACCAGTCACGAAAGCGATCAGCGCAACACCAAAGAAATCCATATCGTTCCGCAATGCTGTTAGAGCGCCGGAAATCGCAAACACGAATAACCCGAAGATATTGAGATACTGAAAGACTGTGATGCTGTCGAAAGACATGGCTGTGCCCTTGCTGATAATCGTGTGATTATGCGCACTACCCAGCTTCTGCAAGCGCTGCTTGCTATCATCATCGCAGAAGCATATATTGAAGTAGAAATGAACTTTCGGGGCGGGGTGAAATTCCCCACCGGCGGTAATGCAGCAGAAGCCTTGGTTCCTGACTGACAAGCCCGCGAGCGGAAGCATAAGTTGTTTGGCTTTATGTGGATGCAGGATTTCGGTGAGAGTCCGAAGCCGACGGTATAGTCCGGATGGTAGAAAGTTCGAGGCAAGTGATACCCGGACTCCGGGTATACTTTAGCTATGATGAGAAACACACGTGCGTACACGTGTGCTCTTGAATAGCCGCCTTTACGCCCTGAAAGTCCGATTTTGTGAGGCTTTTATGGGTGATGAAACCCAATACATGATGCGCGCAATTGATCTTGCCAAAAGGGCGGAAGGATATACATCCCCTAACCCGATGGTTGGCTGCGTGCTGGTGAAAGGCGACCGCATCATTGGGGAAGGTTTTCATGCTCGCCCCGGTACGCCGCACGCAGAAGCAAATGCCTTGCGGGTTGCCGGAGAGCAGGCACAAGGCGCCACAGCCTATGTCACGCTTGAGCCCTGTAATCATTACGGCAGTAATCCACCCTGTACGGAAGGGTTAATAAAAGCAGGTGTTTCAGAAGTCGTTTATGCCGTCTCTGACCCCAACCCTATCGCTGCCGGGGGTGATAACAAATTGACAGATGCAGGCATCAAGGTCCGTTCTGGCCTTTGCACCTCGGAAGCAGCAGACTTGAACAGATTCTGGCTGCATCATATCCGCCAGAGAAAACCTTATGTGGTTGCCAAGTTCGCGAGCAGTCTTGATGGCAAAATCGCGACAAGAACAGGTGACTCCAAATGGGTCACATCGGAAGCAGCACGAATGCGGGGTCATGATCTGCGCCAGGCCTGTGATGCAATCATCGTCGGCGTAGATACTATTATCGCAGATAATCCGAGCCTGACCGCAAGAGGTAAATTACCAGCAGGGCACCGCCAGGCAGCGCACCCTCTGCGCGTTGTGCTTGATAGCTCTGGCCGTATACCGCTGGAAGCGCAGATTTTTCGCTCCACGACTCCCGGCAAAACACTGGTGGCCACAACTGCCACCATGCCTGCCTTGAAAGAACAGGCCCTGCGTGGGCGTGGTGTCGACGTATTGCGGCTAAAGGCTGACATTGCTGGGCGACCTGACCTCTCTGCCCTACTCTCAGCCTTGCATGAACGAGACGTTCTCTCCTGCATGATCGAAGGGGGTGGCAAAGTTCTGGGTAGTTTCTTTGATGCAGGTCTTGTCGATGAAGTCTGGGCGTTCATGGCTCCTGTCATAATTGGTGGTGATGCCGCAGTGCCAGTGGCAGGCATTGGCGCAGAAAATCTGTCTGATGCGTTCCGCTTGCAGAATACTGAAATTGAACAACTGGATGGCACGTTGCTGATGCGCGGCGCTGTATCGAAGCAGAATTCGGAGGTCACATGTTCACAGGCCTCATAGAAGAGATTGGTCAAGTCGCAGATATTTCGCAGGCGGACCAGAAATATACCCTGAATATCAGTGCCAACAAAATACTGCAGGACGTGGCTGTTGGGGACTCAATTGCGGTCAATGGTGTTTGTCTCACGGTCACCAGCTTCACCCATGAAGCTTTTACAGTGGACGCAGTGCCGGAAACACTTGCCCGCACCAATCTTGGTGACCTGGTCTCAAGCAGCAGGGTGAATCTTGAGCGTTCCGCAACGCCGCAGACCCGGCTTGGGGGCCATTATGTTCAAGGCCACGTGGATGGCACTGGGGTAGTTGAGAGTTTCCGGGAAGACAAGGAAGCGATCTGGGTTACCATCAAGACTGATCCCGGCCTGATGAAATACATCGTGAGCAAAGGGTACATTACCATCGATGGTACAAGCCTGACAGTC
Source organism: Aquisalinus sp. (assembly GCA_022763145.1). Lineage (GTDB taxonomy): Bacteria > Pseudomonadota > Alphaproteobacteria > Caulobacterales > Parvularculaceae > Aquisalinus. Next base: position 4,643 of record JALEGM010000093.1, read on the forward strand.
GTGGATACAGGTGCAGACTGGTTCAACATTACCCTCATTCCGCACACACAGGAGCATATTACCCTTCCCCGAAAATCTGTCGGTGAACGGGTCAACCTCGAAGCAGATATCATCGCCAAGTACGTTGAGAAACTGATTGGTGCACAAACAATAACAGAAGCGCAAGGAGGCCATCATGCCATTAGCTAATCTGGAAGACGCCATTGCTGATTTTCGTGCCGGTAGGTTCGTTATTATCGTAGATGATGAAAACCGCGAAAATGAAGGCGATCTGGCTTTTGCGGCAGAATTGATTACACCTGAAGCCGTCAATTTCATGGCGCGCGAAGGTCGCGGTCTGATCTGCTGCGCTATGGCTGGCGAGATCATTGACCATTTTGGTCTTCCTTTGATGGTTGAACCAAAAGATAATCAGTCAGGTTTCGGCACCCCATTCACTGTTTCAGTTGAAGCTGCTTCCGGGGTCACAACAGGTATTTCAGCTCATGATCGTGCACGAACTATTCAGGTATTGATGGACCCAATGAGCCAGAAATCTGACATTGTCATGCCGGGGCACATGTTCCCGTTGCGCGCACGCGATGGTGGGGTTCTGGAAAGAGATGGCCAAACGGAAGCCAGTGTTGATCTTGCAAAATTGGCAGGGCTGCGTCCCGGCGGAGTTATCTGTGAAGTGATGAACGATGATGGCACAATGGCGCGCCTGCCGGACCTGGAAGAATTTGGCAGAAAACATGACATCCGCATCATCTCTGTCGAACAGATCCAGGCATGGAGACGGGAGACGGAAGCTGTGTTCCGAGCTGCCGAATGAGAACCGAAGGCCTGACAACAGCAATTGACGGTGTGCATGATGGTGCGGGCCGCAAAGTCGCTATTATCTACACACGCTGGAATGACGAGATTATTGGTGAAATGCGCGAAGCGTGTCTCGAAACCCTGCAGGCGCAAGGCGTAGCAGTAAGTGATATCAGTCAGATCGTTATCCCGGGCGCTTTTGAATTCCCCCTCACCTGTACCCTTGCCGCAGAAAGCGGAAATTATGATGCCGTGGTTGCCCTTGGCTGTGTCATTCGCGGCGAGACACCGCATTTTGATTATGTAGCCGGCGAAGCGGCGCGCGGTATTACAGCTGCATCGCTCAGTGGGAACACACCTGTCATATTCGGTGTGCTGACGGTCAATACAGAAGAGCAAGCCTGGCAACGAGCCTCTAAAGACAAAGATAACAAAGGTGCTGAGTTCGCCTTGGCGGCGCTTGAAATGGCCAGCGTTACAGAGAAATTGAAGAAACATTAGATATCCCTGAAGGATCTATCATGAGTGAAGATATGTTAAAGCGGCCAGGCCGCGCCGAAGCAGAAGCGGCAGTTCGCACGCTGCTGGCCTACATCGGAGATGACCCGTCCCGTGAGGGGTTGATTGATACCCCTAAGCGTTTTGTCAAAGCCTATGATGACTGGTTTCAGGGGTACAATGAGGACCCGGAAGCTGTGTTGTCACGCACCTTCGAGGAAGTGGAAGGCTACGATGATATCGTCCTGATGAAAAACATCCGTGTGACCAGTCACTGTGAGCACCATGTTGCGCCGATCATCGGCACTGCCCATGTAGCCTATCTACCGGACACCCGCGTCGTCGGTATCTCCAAGCTGGCACGGCTGGTTGATATTTATGCCAAGCGTCTTCAGTCGCAGGAAATCCTGACCAACCAGATTGCCCAGACACTGGACCGTGTTCTGAAGCCACGCGGCGTTGCGGTTCTGGTTGACGCGGAGCATCAATGCATCTCGACCCGTGGTATCAACAAGACAGGCGTTAGCTGTGTTACCCGCTGTTTCACCGGCGCCTTCAAGGAAGCAAACATGGAAGACAGGTTCTTCAGGCTAATTAAGTAAGAGGCGGATAGTATGGGCAAGGTTTACGAGAAGATAGATGATCGCTGGGCTGATTTTATCAAGGCACAGAAAATGTTCTTCGTGGCAACTGCCCCCCTTTCGGCAGATGGTCATGTCAACGTTTCCCCCAAGGGATATGACAGTTTTGCCATTCTGAACCCTTTAACAGTCGCCTATCTTGATGTCGGCGGCTCTGGAATTGAGACAGTTGCTCACGTTCAGGAAAATGAGCGCATCACGATCATGTTCTGCGCTTTTGAAGGCGCGGCGAAAATTCTGCGCCTTTATGGTCATGGCGAAGCACTGGATTTCAATCACCCTGAATTTGCTGATTTGATGAAATTGTTCCCGTCGCATGATCGCGCCCGAAACATCATTCGGGTCAAACTGACCCGCATTCAGGACAGCTGCGGCTGGGGCGTTCCGTTTTACGAATTCAAATCAGAGCGCGATCAGCTTCTGCGGTATTACGAAAATAAGACTTCCGACGAAATCCGTGACAAGATTTACGTCAACAACGCCCAGAGCCTAGATGGCCTCACTGGTATTGAAAAACCGGAATAAAATCGGCTTACCTTGTACATTTCGTAATTTTGGCATGACGCCGCACGCGGCTTATTATGCGATTAATGAGATTTACGAGGGAATTTTCATGTTACGCTTATCTAAAGCACTTAAGGTGCGCACCAGCTTTCTCGCTCTGACTGCCGCAGCACTCTCGCTGACTGCATGCAGCAACAGTGAAACCGCAATCACCACAGACCAGCCTGTAGCAAGCAAAACCGAAGCCGCCGGCAGTCAGCTATCCGTTGAGGTTGAAAAATACGAACTCGACAATGGCCTTGATGTTGTTCTGCACGTGGACAAATCTGATCCTGTAGTAGCCATCAACCTTGCCGTACATGTCGGGTCGGCCAGAGAACTGCCGGGCCGTACAGGTTTTGCACACCTGTTCGAACACCTGCTTTTTCTGGACTCTGAAAATCTCGGCTATGGTGGTCTTGATGAGATGAACACCCGCATTGGCGGCGAAGGCACCAACGGCTTCACCACCAATGACATGACGCAGTACTTCCAGGCTGTGCCAACTGATGCGCTTGAGAAAATTATTTGGGCGGAAGCCGATAAGTTGGGCTATTTCATCAATACAGTGACAGAAGACGTCATCATCAATGAAAAGCAGGTCGTTAAAAACGAGAAGCGCCAGCGCGTAGATAACCAGCCTTATGGCCATAATTTCTATGTCATCGGCAAGGCAATGTACCCGGAGGACCACCCCTATAACTGGCAGGTCATCGGGTCTCTGGCCGACCTTGAAGCTGCAAGCCTTGAAGATGTGCAGGCATTCTATCGGCGCTGGTATGTGCCAAACAACGTCACCGTCACTATTTCAGGTGATTTTGAACCAGCCGAAGCAAAGCGGCTCGTCGAAAAGTACTTCGGTGAAATTCCGCGTGGGGAAGATATTGAACCAATCCCTCCACGTGCCGCAGTCGTTGAGGAAAATATTTCCCTCTATCACGAAGACAGTTTCGCTACAGTTCCGCTGATGACGATGGTCTGGCCTGCTGCAGAGCAATTCCATCCGGATACTTATGCACTGGAAATTCTGGTTGAGTACCTTACGGAAGGCAAACGCGCCCCACTTAACGAAGTCCTGATTGATGAGCAGAAGCTGACCTCGGATGTCAGCATGTTCAATAACGCGTCAGAGCTTGCTGGTGAAGTATACCTGTTCATCAACTCCAATGCCGGCGAAGATCTGGACGGCCTTCTCCCCGCCCTCGAACAGGGCTTTGCGCGTTTCGAAGAAGATGGCATCTCGCAGGATGATCTCGACCGCATCAAGGCGGGGCTGGAAGTTGATTTCTATGACAACATCCAAAGCGCTCTCGGCAAGGCTATCCAACTTGGTGAGTACAATCTGTTCACAGGCGACCCAGGTTACATCAACAAGGACATCAGCCAGATACTTGGTGTCACAACTGATGACGTGATGCGCGTCTATGAAACATATATCAAGGACAAGCCATTTGTCGTGACCAGCTTTGTGCCTGAAGGAAAGTTGGAACTGGCCCTTGAAGGATCTACCCAGGCGGAAGTTGTTGAGGAACAGATCATTCAGGGCGCGGAAACTGTGGCCGAATTTGATCCTACAATTCGCAGTTTCGAACCGACACCGTCCAGCTTCGACAGAACTGTAGAGCCGCCATTTGGTGAACCTTACGAATTGAGCTCACCGGAAGTCTGGCGCAGCGTGCTGAGTAACGGCATTGACGTTTACGGCATTGAGAATACAGAGACACCTCTTGTCTATTTCTCCCTCGCTATTGATGCCGGACGCGAGCGTGGTGATGCTGCAAAGCCTGCTATCGCCAACATGACGGCTGATATGCTTGAAAAAGGCACAGCCGGCAAAACTACTGCAGAACTGGAAGATGCCATCAACAAACTGGGCTCTTCTATTCGCATCAATGCTGGCAGCTATGGCACCTTTGTGCAGGGTGAGACACTGGCCAGAAATTTCGGCGAAACCATCTCGCTCGTAGAAGAAATGCTTCTTGAGCCACGCTGGGATGCAGAAGAGTTTGATACATTGAAACGTCAGCGGATTAATGAACTTGAACAGGCCGCCGGCAGCCCTAACGCGATTGCCGCGCGCGAAGCAGCACAGTTGCTGTATCCGGACGATCATATGTTCAGTTACCGACCTTACGGGACGGTCGAAAAACTGGAACCTGTTACCCTGGATGATCTAAAAGCCTTTTACGCAAGCTATTATACGCCTGCTAACGCAAAGCTCCGGGTTGTGGGTGACATCAGTTCAGATGCTGTCACATCAGTCTTCAGCGGCCTTGCAGAGCGCTGGAATAAACCGGCACCTGATGCGGTCAACCTACCACAGGCAGAAGATGTGCTCGCGTCAGAAATTTTCTTCTATGATATTCCGGGGGCGAAGCAGTCTGTCATTATTGCGGCAAGACCTTCCCTCGCCGCGACTGATGACGATTATCCTCTGGCAGAAGCCATGAACTTCCTACTTGGCGGCATCTATACCTCCGAGTTGAATACAGAGCTGCGCGTCAATCGCGGCTATACCTATGGCATCCGCTCTGGCTTCAATGGCGCGGAAGATCGCGGCACATTCGCAGTGCAGACAAGTGTGCGCTCCAATGTCACGCTTGAATCAGTAGAATTGATCCGGGACATTCTCGCGAATTATGGGCCTGAATTCACTGAAGATGACCTCACGATCATGAAAGGTGCACTGCTGCGCGGCCTCGCACTGGAGACAGAGACATTGGACGACAAGCTCGGCGTCTTGGAAGATATCAGCGCTTACGGCTATCCGGATGATTATCTCGCACGCAATGCCGACCGTGTGGAAGCCATGACCCTGGAAGACTTCAAGACACTGGCAGAAAACTACTTGCGTCCTGATGCTATGAACTGGCTTGTAGTGGGTGATGCGGAGACACAAGCCAGCCGCCTTGAGCAGGTTGGCTTTGGGGATCCTGTCATGTTGGAAACAGAGTAACAAAACTTGCTTTGCCCAAGGCCATTCTGGCTTTAGTGAATAGCCAGAATGGCCTTGGCAGCCACAAAACAGTGCCACTTTGCCAGAAATTCACCCGGCTTCAGCGATTAGGGTGAGCATTCTAATTTTTCTTCCTATCTTCCAATCATCGAAGGAATAAGTCCGGGAAATGATTTCGCCGGCCTTCTTGAAGAAAGGAATTTTGAAATGGCAAAAGCTGAAACAAAACAGACACCAAAAGTTGTTGAAATGGCTCGTAACGGCTGGTTGGCTTACATCGGCATGTACGGCGCTGCATTTGAGCGTCTTCAGCCACGTATCGAAAAACTGAACCTCAACACCGGTGATGTTTGGAACGAGCTGATCGCTAAAGGCGAAGCAATGGAAGAAGCTGCTCAGGAGCGTTTCCAGGAAGTACGCGAGCGTGCTGAAGATCGTTATGGTGACCAGATCGAACGCGTCCGTGAAATGATGCCAAAAGCTGGCAAAGACAGCAACGAAGTTGAAACACTGCATGAAGAGATCGCCGAGCTGAACAAGCAAATCACATCTCTGAAGCGCAAAGTCACTTCTCTGGATAAAGCTGTAAAAGCTGCTTAACCGGAAACAACTTGCTTAGGGGCACTCAATCGGGTGCCCCTTTTCATTTCAGCTGCAAAATAAAAGGGGAAAAGGCATGACAAAAAAAGAGACAGCTTCCGCAAATGACGTTGCCAGACGTATCTGGCTGGCAGGCGTGGGTGCTTATGGCAAAGCCTTTTCCGACGCTCAGGAATCTCTTGAGAAAATTGGCGAGGACACCAGTCGCCGCTTTGATGAGCTTGTCGCACGCGGCGAGGAAATCGAGGATAATCTGGAAGAAAAGAGACAAGATCTGATGGAGCGGATGCCGAAGCAGCCGTTTGCGCTTGATGATCGCATTCAGGAAATGCGCCAGCGTCTTGGTCTCGCGATTCCGGTCAGTGGTGGGCATGAAGCTACAGCTTCTGATCTGGAAGAGAGACTCGAACGCCTTGAAGACAAGGTTGATCTTCTGCTTGAACAAGTTCAGGTTCTTACTAAGTCGCCAGCAAAGAAAAAGACGGCGACCAGAAAACGGGCAACAAAAAAATAAGCTGCGCCCGATTGTCGGGCAAAGCTGAATGGCCTCTAAATCATCAAAATCACCTTCGAGACCAAAGACTCGTGATCGCATTCTGCAGACCGCACTGGCTCTCTTTAATGAAGAAGGAGAGGCAGAGGTATCAACAGTTGAGATCGCCGCTGTGCTCGATATCTCCCCCGGCAATCTCTACTATCACTTTAAAGGCAAAGACGCGATTATTGAGGGCCTCTTTGATGAATTCGAGGAGGAAATCCGTCAGGTGCTGACAGCGCCAATCGCCAAACCTCTGGCGCTGGAGGATAACTGGATTTACCTCTACATCATTTTTGAAGAGATTCACGACTTCCGCTTTTTCTACAATGCCCTGCCCACCTTGCTGGACAGGTGCCCGTCTCTTCAGCCACGGTTCCGTCGATTGATCACCCTCAAGCAGGACGTGGCGACGGCAATTCTGCTTTCCCTGAAAAAAGCCGGTGTCCTGTCCATCAGTCAGACCGGCATAAACCTGTTAGCAGAACGCATTGCTCTGCAAATCACTTACTGGATACAGTATTGCTCCCTGAAAGACCCTCACCGCAAGGAAGCCGCGTTGATCCATGAAGGTGTATTCTCGATCCTCTCCCAGCTAACGCCCTGGCTGGGTGAAGACGGCATTGCCTATGCGGCTCTGCTGGAAGAGTTTTATGAAAGCAGAAGTGCCTGATGAAAGCGAGAGAGTAACTTTGCCGATTGAGTAGATCGGGCTTGACATTTCACCAAATGTTCTATATATGTTCTTTTGCCGTTACTGAGTTTTCTAGTGACGAACAAGCCGGGTTCCGGTCTCTGTTTTTGACTTTCCGTTCACTGATCGCGGATAGCTAAAAGCAGATGCAGGAGGTCCGGGGCTCTTTGACATTTCGCTTTCCGGCTTTTGACCGATCACCAAGACGCAGAACAACTGGTTCTCCAACGGGTCTCATTGGCAACAAGCTGCACCATTATCACTCGGAGCGCGTTCGTTCTGAAAGACCCTTCCACGTACAAATGACTGGTCTTTTCAGGTCCAACTTGTGAACCGCCAAAACCTTTTGGTCGGCCAAGAGGCCGTGAACAAAAATCAGAAACGTAGCAGATCATGCTACAGGATGCACAGTTCGACGTTGTCATGCGTCCGACTGTTTTTCCAACTGCGCCCCAAATAGGTGTTTTGCCAACAGTTGAAAAAGCGGCTAACCTCCGGTTTTGCGTTTAAGGTGAGGACGGAACAGATGGCAAAAACGGCGGCGACTGCGGGCGGACAACGCGGTATCCTCGGATTGATCGAAAGAGCGGGTAATAAACTGCCCGACCCTGTCTTTATCTTCTTCTATCTTATCGCCCTTCTGATGGTCGTATCTATTGTCACGTCATTTCTTGGTCTTTCAGCCAAACTCAATGACGATGTCCTTGCTGGTATGGGGCAATCCAGCCTCGACCGCTTTGGCATCAAGGACGACGGTATCATCTATGCCATCAGTCTGTTATCTGCTGAAAACATTCAGCGCCTCTGGGTCGAAATGCCCAAGACATTCACTCACTTCCATCCCCTTGGTTACGTGCTTGTAGTTATGCTTGGTGCAGGCGTTGCCGAACGCTCCGGGCTATTTGCAACAGCCATGCGCTCTGCCGTCAGCGGCGCTCCGAAGTTCCTGCTGACACCGGTCGTCGCGATTGTTGCCATGATTGGCAACCACGCCGCTGATGCAGCTTACGTTGTGCTGATACCGCTGGCAGGTGTCTTGTTCGCATCTGCCGGGCGTCACCCTCTTGCCGGTATCGCCGCAGCCTTCGCAGGTGTGTCGGGCGGTTTCTCGGCGAATGTTGCGCCTGGTCAGCTTGATGCCCTGCTCTTTGGCATCACGCAGCAGGCTGGTGAAGTGCTTGTGCCGAGTTATGTCGCCAACATTGCTGGCAACTGGTATTTCATTGCCGCCATGACCGTTGTCTTCACACCAATTATTTGGTTCGTGACAGACGTGATTATTGAGCCGCGCTTCGGCAAATATGTGCCGGAAGGCGACGCCATCAATTCTGTTTCAGACGGCAATGAGCCAATCACCCCTGAACAAAAAAAGGGCCTCAGAAATGCAGGTGGCGCGACCCTTTTGGTAGTCTTCGCCTGGCTCATTATGACTTTGTGGCCTTGGGGCACGCCCCTTATTGCTGAAGAAGGCTCTGCAGATACCGGAGAACTTCGAGACCGTATGGTTGCGTTTGCTTTTGCGGCAACAATATTTGCCATTGTGTTTGCGGGTTGGTTTACGCGAAAATTTTTAATTGGCAGTATCGCCGCTATCATTATCGGCGTTATTGGAACCCCATTACTGCCTAGCCTTGCTGGGATATCCGGCCCCAGTGAAGACCTCGTCCTGCAACTTAGCCCCTTCTTCCAGTCTCTTGTTGCGGCGTTCTTTATCCTGTTCCTGGCCGCAGGCTGGGCATATGGATCAGCTGCTGGAACTATCAAGGACAAGCAGGATGTCGTCGATATGATGACCGATGCCATGAAGGATCTTGGCTATTATCTGGTTCTGGCCTTTGCTGCCGCCCACTTCGTGGCCATGTTCAACTGGTCAAACCTCGGCCTGATCTCCGCCGTCCATGGTGCTGATGCCATCGAAAACTCCGGCTTGCCCCTCTGGGCTCTGCTAGGCGTAATTGTCGTCTTCTCCGGCCTGATCAACCTGTTTGTCGGATCAGCTTCAGCCAAATGGGCCCTGCTCGCTCCTGTACTCGTTCCGATGCTGATGCTGCTCGGCGTTTCTCCGGAAGGGGCAACTGCAGCCTATCGCGTCGGCGACAGTGCGACTAACATCATCACGCCGCTGATGGTTTACTTCCCGCTCATCCTGATTTTCTGTCAGCGCTGGGTAAAAGAGTTTGGCATTGGCTCTCTCACCGCCATGATGATCCCATACTCGATTTGGATCATGATTATAGGTGTGGTCCTGATGATGGCTTGGGTCTATCTCGGCTGGCCCCTCGGGCCAGGTGCCAGCATCTCGTACACCCTACCCGGCGCCAGTGGATAGTGCATCAATAGTCACCCATGTTTCCATTCCACGCCGTGAGGTAACTAAGTGGGTAGTGCTCCTACTATATTTTAGTACGCTTTACTTCTTGGTCAAAGTTTTCTCGATTGATCCTTCTGCTGAATTTGAAGACTTCACAAGAGGATTTGGCCTTTTGGCTACACTACCCAATTGGAGTGTTAGAATTTTGTGTACTTTACTGGCTTTTTGGATGGGGAGTTTAGCGACTGTTATGATGCTTAATCTTGGCCATGATAAGAAAATTTTTATTGCTGACGAGAATGGCTTGAAAAGGGAGTCTGTATCTCCTTCCAGATTTCTGGATACTCCCTCGGCAAACATACATTGGCATGAGTTACAAAAGATTGAGTATAATCAACGAACTAGGAATATAGTTTTTTCAGGGCGCGAGAAGTTCGATACAGTATTTGTTCCTAAAGAGGACTTCATCAGAAATTATATAGAAATAGCTGAATTATTTAAAAACTACTGTCCTTGTATGTTAAATGAATTGAAATCCATTCAAGAGCTGGCGGGACAAAAACACAATCACCAAGATTAAGTGAATATCTTATATTTGATACTTCAAACACAACTTGAAGTTCTGAGTTTTCAATTTCGTACAGAAAATGGCGTAAAGTCTGTTTTTCTATCATAAACATCGACACCTTCAGCACGTTTGAGGGTGTTGACGACACGATAGGTAACAGGTGTCAGGATCGCCTCCCAAAGGACCTTCAGTAGGTAGTTGGTAATTAGCACCGTGATAACTGCTTGTGTCGTCCAGATCCCCAGAAAAGCAATAGGATAAAATAGCAGAGAGTCCACCCCCTGCCCCACCACAGTTGATCCGATGGTGCGTGTCCAAAGATGTTTTCCTTCTGTCCAGATTTTCATGCGCGCCATGACAAAGGCATTCGCTAATTCACCGGCCCAGAAAGCGACAATAGAAGCAAAAACAATACGCGGTGTCAGGCCAAAAACCTCCTCATAAGCAGGCTGGCCATTCCAGACATCAGCTGGCGGTAAAGCCACCACGACCCAACTCATGACAGCCATGAAGATAACAGCACCAAAGCCGGCCCATATAACACGCCGGGCACGAGCATAGCCATAGACTTCGGTCAGTATGTCACCCAGCACATAAGACAATGGGAAAAACAGGATACCGGCACCAAATATCTGTGTGCCGATTACCGGTAAATCAATTTGTGAAAGTTTTGCCGCCCCTATCAAGTTAGAGCAAATCAGGATTGCCACGAACGCTGACATCGCAAAGTCATAATACTTGAAACGATGCGTATTCAGGTCATCCGCCGACTTGGTTGTTATGTTTGTATCGTCTACCATGATTAGCTTTAGCCTAGATGATATCGCAGTTTATGAAAACCGGTATACTAACTTGTGCTGGTATGGTCGCCTAGGAGCAACAAGTGATGTCATGAATTCGGGTCGATTCAGGGAATTGGGAAATTGCTGTGCTTCAAGGCAAAGACCTGAATATTCGCCATATCCGGAAGACTTTGAGGTGAGATACCCTCCGGTATAGAGCATTACACATGGTTGCGTTGTTAAGACTTGTAAACTTCTACCTGATTCAGGATCGGATAATTCTGCTGCGAGTTTCAGATCATCAGTAGTACTTCGGAGCACATAGTTTTGATCATATCCATTTCTAAGCTGCACGGGATATTGTTTTATCTGCTGACCAATCGTCACTGATTCAGTAAGGTCGAAAACGGAACCAGCTATATGTTGTACCTCACCTGTCGGTAAGACATCTTCTCCTTGTATCGTTATCTGATCTGCAGGCACGCAGATGGTGTGGTCAAGGATATCATTTTTCATACCTGCAGAAAGATTGAAGTAGTCATGTCGTGTAAGATCCAAGGGTGTTTCTTGATCTGACGTTGCCATATACTGAAAAACTAACTCATTTGGTTTTGGTACTGACACCTGCATAGATATATCTACTGTACCAGGATAGCCAGCCTCCCCTGCAGGACTGTGATAGCTGAGCGTCAAGACATTTCCATCAGATCGAATACTTCCCTGCCAAAGAGCATGGCTGACTCCCCCATCACCACCATGCAAATGATGTTTTCCATGATTGGCCGATAGCTTGTACGTTTGCCCGGATAATTCAAAACAACTATTCGATATTCGGTTTGCGACACGCCCAATAAGCCGCCCTATGTAAAACTGATCTGACAGATAAGATGAGAGCTCGTTATAGCCCAAAACGATGTTACCGAGGTGCCCCTCACCATCTGCAGTATAGAGCTTGGTTATGATACAGCCGTATTCTATAATCGAAACTTCAATGTCTTTGGTCTTTAGGGTGAACTCTTTTACCGGTCGATCACCTGGCAGGACTCCAAATGTTCTCTCACTTATCTGCATCTATGAAGCACCTAGTTGCATCAATATAAGGCAGATTGCCAAGACTGCGGCAAGGATGATGCGCCTTTGTCCGAATGGCTCTTTTAAGACGACTGTTGCTAAAATTGCACCGAATACGACACTTGTTTCACGCAAAGAAACCATCAACCCGACTGGCGCAAGTGATAATGCGTAAAGCGCGAGCGCGTAACTGGAAAAGCCGATCAGAGAGGCAAATAAGGCGTTACGCAAGATCTTCGGAGCTTCAGAGAAGAACACCTTCCGCCTTAACCAGAAACAAGTGAGTGCGATAGGTAAACTGACGGAAACAAAGAACCAGGCGATATAGATAAGCGGGTTGCCCATAGCTCTGGCGCCAGCTGCATCATTCACTGAGTAACAGGCAATCATGACCGCAGTCAGCAGAGCATAAGTGATAGCTGTCCTGTTCAGCACACCGCCTTTTGATGGCCAGGCAAAAGCGATCAGCGTCAAGCAGGCAGCAACGAGCCCGACCACAGCAAGAACCGGCAATTGCTCGCCCAAAAAGACTAATGCGACAACTGCAGCAAGGATCGGTGCGAGTCCGCGCATTATGGGGTATACCAGCCCAAGGTCCCCTTTTTGCAAGGCATTCAACATGAAATATGTGTAGCCAGCATGAATAATAAGAGAAATCCCCAGGTGCATCCAGACTTGTGCTGTGGGGAAAGGCAGGAAAAACAAAAAAGGGATTGAACAAGTGGCTGAAATGGTCAGGAACACTGCACGGAACAGGACAATGTCACTGGCACCTTTGTTGTAAACATTCATGACCGCGTGACCAATAGCCGAGGCAATCATACAAAGGGCAGAGATGGTTTCTATACTCAAGCTATGTTCTCTTATGCGTATAATGCACTCTGTCTTAGCACATAAAATGCCATGTTTGATACAGCTATGCTGCGATAAGGCTATAATTACTGAGCTAGTCTATTTGTAGCTGCTAATAACTATATTTATATACGAATAACTCACAGGAGTTTTTTTAATAAGAAAATTTTTTGCTAAAGCATTATATAAACTTTTCTATTATTTTTCCAAGGGCAAGCGTCGATAGGCTTAACTTACAACAGGGATGAGACGAGATGGCAGCAGTCAATTATAATCCAATTACGCAGGAGAATATTGAAGAAGCCTATGAGGGTATCTTTGCCCCCTGGGTCAAAGATCTGGGGCTGTATGATTTCAGGGTGGAACACGGTTTCACATCAGCGCGGTTGCCAATCTCTGACCGGCTGAAATTTTCAAGCGGTGCTGTATGCGGCCAGGCTCTGATGGCCGTAATTGATACGGTGACGGCGATTGCCATGGGTACGACTGAGCGCACACCGAAGGGTACAGCTTATCAACATACGCACTTTCTGCGACCGGCGATTGATGAGGATTTTCTGGTTGAAGCGAAAATTATGCGCTTTGGCAAGACTACGGCCTATGCGGATGCGAAAATCACCGGCGTTACATCCGGCAAGATAATCGCCCATGCGGTTCTGGAGTTCGCGTTTTAGGCTTAATATCTGGTTTGGAAAAGAGGTGCAGCTTGAAAATGTATATTAAGAGTATTGCCGTTGAGGACCAGCAGAAGGCGCTTGAGCTCTACACGGAGAAACTGGGCTTTGTGGTCAAGCATGATATTCCTATGGGAGAATTCCGCTGGATCACACTTGTCTCGGCTGAGGAACCTGAGGGCGTGAAACTGGCGCTGGAGCCGAACCAGCACCCGGCGATGCGCACCTTTAAGGAAGCGCTGGCAGCCGATGGAATCCCCTTCACAGCCTTCAGCGTTGACGACATTGAAGCGGAAGTTGCGCGACTGAAGGTTGCTGGCGTCGAGGTTAAGCAAGGCCCCATGAAAGTCGGTGACGCGACAATGGCGGTTATTGATGATACGTGCGGGAATCTGATTCAGTTAATTGAACTGGGTTGATGGACAGGCCATGACACATTGCTGTGTGAATTATACAATAAGGTAACAATATTAGTTCATTTTTATGAATTATGAAATTAAAATATGCGGGTTAAATATATTAAATCATTCCAAGAAAAATATCTCAACTTGATTTAAAGTATATTTTATATTATAAATATCCTATCAAGAGGAGCATAACGCTATTAAAATATTTTTACCAATAATTGCCTATTTGTCTCTGGCCGGATGTGCTATTAAGTATACTACAGAAGATGGAAGTAAACACATTATAGGTTTTGCAAAGGTAACTATATCACCTGTTAATCAAAGCGCTATAGCTGGTGATATAAATTCATTGGAAAGTTTTGGCATTGCAATGTCTTATACAGATAATATAAAATATATATCACTGGGGTATACAAAAGACACCTTTGCGTCCATAAAAGACAACAGTTTAGTAATTGGCAACCCGATAGATGAAATAAAAAATAACTCGGATTAAGGTATATGAAGTACGTACTTTTATCAATATCATTATTATGTGTCGGCTGCGCCAATAAAGTAGTGACCTTTGTCACATCAACAGAACTTGGGGTTGATGCCGACACCACAACTCAGAACGTCACAATAGGTTATTCCAGGAAGGAAGCTGTTATTGGACCAATTTATGAAACGGGAGCAATTCCACCAGTATTCGCCGATATAAAATCTTCTACTTCAGTCTTTCGTCCAAGAGTGTCACAGTTTTATGCTACTGGTGAAGCTGCTAGGTTGGCAACCACCAAAGAAGCGGTGCAACAAGACGAGAACGCTCAACTCTCAGGTCGAACCAAACGAATGTATTTTGGCACCTCAAGCAATGTTGGCCTGCAGGCGCGCTTCACTGGCGGCCAGCCAACAAGTGTAAATTTTGGATATAAAAGGCAAGAGTATTCCAGAATCCCTATCATCGAAAACGATGAAGACGAAGATGTTTATGGATCTGTACTTGCAAATATACAAATAGGAACAAATATTAATAATATCGGATCAACAAGCCTGGAAGTCGGTCAGATATTTGCCACAGGAGATGCTGCAAATCAGCTCGCTCCATATACGAATAATGCAATCATCAAAGAAACTATAAGAGCCGCAGGGAATGTAGGCGGTAGCTACGCTGACGATGAGAATACTCGAATTTTGCGACAAAAACAAATCGATGACGATACCTTTAATTCCAGACTGGAAGGTTGGTTAGCAGCAAACAATATAGATGTTTCTACCACAACCTTTATAGAAACTGATCAATTTCCAGTACTCAAAAGTCGTGCAATCCAACAACTGCTTGAGGAATAAAATGCCACAGCGACACGAATTTGTAGACAACATTCCTACAGAAGAAGAGGCTATCCGAATAGAAACAGATTACAAAGAAAAAAGCCAAGCCGATAGGACGGAAAGGTCAATTAATAGTAACGATCTCTGGCGGGTTGATGCGTATTGGGATTAAAAAATTAAACTTTCTAACGTACCCGCTCTTCTTCGTCCGCTTTATCGCCCTCTCCTTCTTCTACTTT
Source organism: Aquisalinus sp. (assembly GCA_022763145.1). GTDB lineage: Bacteria > Pseudomonadota > Alphaproteobacteria > Caulobacterales > Parvularculaceae > Aquisalinus. The sequence continues at coordinate 20,123 of JALEGM010000093.1, forward strand.
TTTCGGGTCTTCAGGGATATATTCGAAGGCAAGTTGTGACGCGTCATCCTTATCGCGCAGGACACGGACGATGCCGCCGTTTTTCAGGGAGCCGAACAGCAGCTCATCGGCGATAGGCTTCTTGATATATTCCTGAATGGTGCGCGCCAGTGGCCGGGCGCCCATCTCCTCATCAAAGCCTTTTTCGGCGAGCCAGCTGGTGGCTTCTTCAGTCAGCTCGAAGGTGACATTTCGGTCAGCCAGTTGCGCCTCCAGCTGGAGGACGAATTTGGCAACGATGCGCTCAATGATCGGCGCCGAGAGACCGGCAAACTGGATGGTCGCATCCAGACGGTTGCGGAACTCCGGCGTGAAAAGGCGTTTGATGGCCGCTTCACTCTCATCAACCTTTTTGCCTGCACCAAAACCAATGGCCATCTTCGCCGCATCGGACGCACCGGCATTGGTGGTCATGATGAGGATGATATTGCGGAAGTCGATCTTCTTGCCATGGGTATCCGTCAGGCTGCCATTATCCATGACTTGCAGCAGGATATTGTAAATATCCGGGTGCGCCTTCTCGATCTCGTCGAGCAGGACCACGGCATGAGGATTCTGATCGACCGCATCGGTCAACATGCCACCGCCTTGGTCGAAGCCGACATAGCCCGGCGGTGCACCAATGAGGCGGGAAACAGTGTGCCGCTCCATATATTCGGACATGTCGAAGCGCAGCAGTTCCACGCCCATCATATTTGAGAGTTGCTTGGCGACTTCCGTCTTGCCGACGCCTGTTGGGCCAGCAAAAAGATAAGAGCCAATAGGCTTGTCCGGCTCGCGCAGGCCGGCACGGGCGAGCTTGATTGCGGCGGATAACTGCTCGATGGCATTATCCTGTCCGTAGACGACACGCTTCAGATCATCCGGCAGGGATTTCAGTTTTTCTTCGTCAGACTTGGAAACCGACTTTGGCGGGATGCGGGCCATGGTGGCCAGTGTTTCTTCAATCTGGGGCACGTCGATGAGCTCAACCCGGTCTTCCGGCTTGAACAGCATCTGACGGGCACCGGCCTCATCGATCACGTCAATTGCCTTATCAGGCAATTTCCGGTCCGTCATGTAGCGGGCGGACAGCTCTACAGCGGTCTTGATCGCTTCATCTGTGTATTTGAGGTTATGGTGATCCTCAAAATACGGACGAATGCCGCGCAGAATTTCAATCGTGTCGGGCACGGATGGCTCGACAATGTCGATCTTCTGGAAGCGGCGGGCGAGCGCGCGGTCTTTCTCGAAATGCTGCTTGAACTCTTTATAGGTTGTGGAGCCCATGCAGCGGAATTTTGTGTCCTGCAGGGCAGGCTTCAACAAGTTTGAGGCATCCATGGCACCGCCGGAGGTGGCCCCTGCCCCGATAACCGTATGGATTTCATCAATGAACAGCACCGCACCGTCAATAGAGGTGATCTGCTTCAGAACGGCTTTCAGGCGCTCCTCAAAGTCACCGCGATAGCGCGTGCCAGCGAGCAGTGCGCCCATGTCGAGGGAATAGATCGTGGCGTTTTCCAGAACGTCCGGCACCTCCTCATCGACGATCTTGCGGGCGAGCCCTTCAGCGATGGCGGTTTTGCCGACACCGGGGTCGCCCACAAGGATGGGGTTGTTCTTGCGGCGGCGACAGAGAATCTGGATGGCGCGCTCAACTTCCTTTTCGCGACCAATCAGCGGGTCGATCTCATCCTTGCGAGCCTTCTCGTTGAGATTGACCGTGTACGACGAGAGCGCATCCTTGCCGTCCTTGTTCTGTGCATCCTCATCCTGATCGGCACCAGCGGGGGTGCGATTTTCGCTCGGCTGGCCGTTTTTGGTGAGGCCGTGGGAGATGTAGTTGACGGCATCATAGCGCGTCATCTCCTGCGCCTGCAGGAAATAGGCTGCGTGGCTCTCACGCTCGGCAAACAGCGCCACGATGATATTTGCGCCCGTGACTTCCGAACGTCCAGAGGTTTCCACATGGATCAGGGCGCGCTGGACGACGCGATGGAAACCTGTGGTGGGCTTTGCGTCGTCCTCTTCCTCGGTGACCAGCTTTTCGAGATCTTCCTCAAGATAGTCCCGCAAGTTCTGACGCAATTCATCCAGATCCACCGAACAGGCTGTCATGACGCCGATGGCGTCAGGGTCTTCCGTAAGGGAGAGGAGCAGATGCTCCAGGGTTGCAAGCTCATGCTTGTATTCGTTGGCGATCGCTATCGCGCGATGGATGGACTTTTCTAGATTATCTGAAAAACTGGCCAAAATCTGCTCCGGGTTTATGGATACTTATTAGGTAAGTATCCCCTCATTCCTTTTCCATGATACATTGCAAGGGATGGTCATTGCGGCGGGCGAGTTCCATCACCTGCGCGACCTTGGTTTCTGCCACCTCAAAGGTGTAGATGCCGCAAATGCCGACACCTGTCTGATGGACGTGAAGCATGATGCGCACGGCCTCCTCTGAGGATTTATTGAAGACTGACTCCAGCAGCCAGACAACAAATTCCTGTGGCGTGTAATCGTCGTTCAGAAGGATCACCTTGTAGAGCGACGGCTTTTTGGTTTTGGGCTTTTCACGGGTGATGGTGCCGGTTTCGTGCTCTTCTGTAGGATCACGATCCGGGCCGCTGCTTATGGACTTGTTTGTATGGTTATTTTGTTGGTTCATCTGGAGGCATTATTTGGGGCTTTGGCCGTGCTCTGCAAGCACCGACTTATCACAAGACAGTAAATAATTCGCGCGGTGAGATATGGCCAGCGTTCAAGCCGCCAGTTCCTGCTCAAGGGCCGAGAGCCAATCCGTCACGCGGCGGCGGTTGACGCCCATATCAGAGTAGCCGATTTTAGAACTGGAATAGACCAGCACGCGGATCTCGCTGCCATCAGCCTCTGGCAGGAATCGCACGGTAATCGTGTCCGGAAATCTGAGTAAGGCCGAACGCTGGACGTATTCAAACGTCATGGTTTTGCTGTCGTAATCTGTCTGCGTAGTTCGCGGCTGCTGGGCAATGACGGCTTGCCAGGCCGCCAGTACGGCTTCCGGCTCATGGGGCAGCACAGGCGCTTGCCTATCTGGTCTGGCATTCGGGCAATGAGCCTTGTCCGCGACAAGGTAATTGTTCGGCTTGTGAGAGCGTTTTAGCGTTTGAAAGTCTATCATATTTGATTTCTTGATTTTTAAGGGGCGCAAAAAACAAGGCCCGACGATGATGCCGCCGGGCCCCGAATACTCAACGAAATACAAGTCAGCAAAATTGCTTAGAAGCGATAGCTTTGAGCTTTCTCAACCACTTCTGTGTAGCGCTTGTTCAGCGGCTCAGAAGCGCTTTTAGCTGTTGCTGTCCATGCATCAGCGACTTTCTGCATTTGAGCCAGGTTAGATTCAAACGCTGTACGAACGAAATCTGTTTGGGCCTGGATGAACTCCTGAGGAGTTTTCAGGGCGGACACCGCCTTAAATTGCTCAACTGTTTTCTCAACAGAGGCTTTTGCGTAAGCAGCGTTATCAGCAGCGATTTCTTCTACGCCTTTCGCATAGTGTGTTGCAGATTCCATGACAGCGTCGAAGTTCTCTTTTGAGAATTCGCTGACGTCAGTCATACCTTTGGACATTTTTTCAAAGCCATCTTTCATGGATGTAGTTGCCTGCTCTGCGAAATCTTCGAACTGCTCTGCAGCAGCGGCCGGTTTTTTCTTCGTGGCACTCATTGAGGTATCTCCTGAATATGTTCGTTAGTTCCACCAACGCAGAACTATTTTGCACTGCAACATATGTGGAGAATCAAGCGCCATGTCAAGATGGAATTTGTGCAGCGCACAAAACTTTATAGGTGTGCATTCTGGCCCGTTTCTTGTGACGCCAGCTTGGTAAACGATTTATTAACCCGCTGTTTACCGAATTGAAGCATTTTCAGATTGCTCAGAGACAGTGTTACAATGTATCATTCTGGCATATTGCGGGAATGAATTGATACAGGAGTTACAAAGTGCAGTCAGTCCGCTCTATCCGCTTTCTCGCTTTATTCCTGACCACACCCCTGCTGATGCTTGCTGCGCAGCCTGCCTACGCGAATAGCAAATATGCTGCCTTTGTAATGCACGCAGATACAGGGGATATCCTCTTCGACAAATATTCGAAGCAGCGCCGCTATCCAGCCTCTCTTACAAAGATCATGACTCTCTATCTGCTTTTTGAGGAACTAGAGAAAGGCAATCTGACCCTTGAGTCCAATCTCACGACCAGTCGCTACGCAGCCTCCATGCCTGCCTCAGACCTTGGCTTGAAGCGCGGCGACAAGATCAAAGTTGAAGACGCCATCAACGCCCTGATTATAAAGTCTGCAAATGATGTTGCCGTTGTCGTCGCCGAGAAAATAGCTGGTAGCGAGAAGGCCTTTGCCACTCGCATGACTAACAAGGCCTGGGGCATGGGAATGAGATCAACCAGATTCAGGAATGCTTCTGGCTTGCCCAACACCAAACAGTATACGACAGCAAGAGATATGGCGCTTCTTGCGCGCCGCATCATGCAGGATTTCCCGCAATACTGGCATTACTTCCAGAAAGAGAACTTCACCTGGAAAGGTAACACCTACAATACTCATAACAAGCTTGTCGGCAGCTTTGACGGTGCGAACGGCCTGAAGACAGGTTACACTCGCATGTCAGGTTATAATCTCGCGACAACCATAACTCGCGGCGATAACCGTTTGATCGGCATCGTGTTAGGTGGCCGGTCTGGCACAACACGCAACCGACACATGCGCGACATCCTCAACCGCGCCTACAATGATATTGAAGCCAAGCCACACCTGGTAAGTACCGTCTATCGTAGCAAGCCAATCCCTAGCATGAAGCCAACAACGCTTGCCGAATTGGGTGGAAGCTGGCCTCCAGCAGAATACCAACTAGTTTCAACTGACGATGTTATAGGCGCACCGACGGTGAGTGGCTCAGCTGCACTACAATATGAGCTCGCTAATAGAGCAGCAGAACTCGGCCTGACAGACGATATGGGCCAGCTGATCACGGATAATATGAGCGAGACAGAGCGCTTAAACGCGATGGCTCTGGCACAAGCTTATGAAGAAGGACCTTATGCGCAAGGTGACGCTGATGCGAATTTGCCAACCGCAGATTTGATCTGGAGCATTCAAACTGGCGCCTACAGCACCCAACAAAAGGCCAATGAAGAACTTTCAGAAATACAGCGTGATTTTGCTGCTGTACTCACTGGTGCCTCTCCGGTGATTTCGGAGATCATTTCTGATGGACGCTCTATATATCGCGTCAGGTTTAACTATATGACAGAAAACCAGTCCTCACTGGCCTGCTCGGCCATTATCGCTGACGGTGGTGGCTGCTTTGTAATGCGCGAAACGGATGCGTCAGTAAACTGACGACATCCGTAAATTAAAACTCATTAATCAGACTACGCCGTAAGCGACCATTGCTGCGGCTACCTTCTCAAACCCGGCTATATTGGCTCCGGCTACATAATTGACCTTGCCATCACCCTCACCATATTTGACGCACTTGGCGTGAATATCTTTCATGATGTTCTGGAGACGCTGATCCACCTCCTCGGCGTCCCAGGAAATCCGCAAGGAATTCTGGCTTTGTTCAAGACCCGAAACAGCAACCCCTCCAGCATTAGCTGCTTTCGCAGGCCCGAAAAGCACTCCAGCCTCAAGGAAGTTATGCACTGCTTCCAGAGTCGAAGGCATATTCGCCCCTTCAGCAACGACCTTGACCCCATTATCGATAAGGGTTCTCGCATCATCGCCATCTAGTTCATTTTGAGTGGCGCATGGCAGTGCGATATCACATTTTACGCCCCAAGGGCGTTTGCCTTCCATATATTCAGCCGAAGAGTACTTTTCAGCATACTCACTTATTCTACCACGTCGTACTTCCTTGAGCTGCTTGATGAACTCGAGTTTTTCCTCATCAATGCCATCTGGATCATAGACTGATCCGCCGGAATCAGATGCAGTGAGCGGCTTGCCGCCATAATGAAGGACTTTCTCAATGGCATAAGTCGCCACATTACCGGAACCGGAAATGACGACGTCTTTACCCTCTACACTATCATCTATGTGGTTCAGCATATTCTGGGCAAAGTAAACGGTGCCGTATCCCGTCGCCTCCTTACGGATAAGGCTGCCGCCATATTCAAGCCCCTTACCCGTCAGTACGCCAACAAAATTATTCTCAAGGCGCTTATATTGACCAAACATATAGCCAATCTCGCGCGCACCAACGCCAATATCGCCAGCGGGAACATCCTTGCTCTCCCCGATATGACGGTAAAGTTCGGTCATTAAAGAATGGCAAAAACGCATGATCTCAAGATCCGACCGCCCTTTCGGGTTGAAGTTTGAACCACCTTTCGCGCCGCCCATAGGCAAGCCTGTAAGGGCATTTTTGAAGCACTGTTCGAAACCGAGAAACTTCAGCACACTAAGTGTCACGCTGGGGTGAAACCGCATACCGCCTTTATAAGGACCTATGGCGTTGTTGAACTGAACACGCCAAGCCTTATTGGCGCGGATCGTCCCTGTGTCGTCCGACCAGGTCACGCGGAACATAACCACCCTATCCGGCTCCGTCATACGCTCCAATATGCGCCATTTACGATATTGGTCATGATCCAAATAATAGGGCATGACTGTCTCCACCAGCTCCTGCACAGCCTGATGAAACTCGCCTTCATGCGGGTTACGGCGCTTGAGACCGGACATGAATTCCTTGACTTCTTTTTGCACTGCTTTTGAGCTGGCCACGTTTCACTCCCCTTTCTCTCTGTATGAAACGCCGCCAGACTTCTCTTTTTTGGAATGGATAGCAAGCAGTTTTTGGTTAATCACGGCCTAGTGAAAGCGTGCGCCAATTGCTGCGCCGCACAATGATGAATTACCAAATACAGTAATGATTCAAGTGAGATAATCTACCAGCCGACTGGTGAGAGGCACGGTTGCATAATGTCGCAACTGAATGTCAGGATCAATCCAGACATCTATTCCCGCTTGCGTGCATCTTGTGCTGAAATAAAAATCAGAAGCAATAAAGCCGTCTGGCTCACCTTCTCTTGGTGGCGCTATATCATGAAAGAACCAGGATTTGCAGGTACCTTCAGGGTGGTGATAGGTTTTTGCGTAGTCGAGCTCATCAAAGACAGATGTCTGAATACGGAGGAATGCCGTAGCCGCCAGGCCGGAAAGAAGATGGCCATGCCGCTTTATTTCCTGTTGATCGGGTATGGAACAGAAAGAAATACTCTTTGGATCACGCCGCTGTGGGGCACCGGCTATAATACGGCACTCATCCGGCACATGAAATAATTTGCTGAATGCTTCCGGCTCCCAACCGATGTCGGAGTCGATGAAAACCACATCTGTTGCACCTCGTTTCAAGGCTTCGGCTACGAGGATATTACGCGCATGCGCAATGTTCGCCTGACCTACGACATTCAACCAGGCTAGCTGCTCTTTAACAGCTCTGAATGTCTTCAGGAGAGAAGACGTAAAATCGGCATCCGTATTGCGATGAATAGGCGTACATATGGCTATCTTCCTTGCCATCATTAACCTCTAAATATGATCCACCATACAGGCAGTCAGTGCGATATTATTGTAATGACGGAGCTTGATGGTCGGGTCGATCCAGTTTTCCACCCCCTCTTCCTTGCTCTTCATGCTGAAGTAGAAATCTTCATTGATGAAGCCACTAATGCCATGTTCCTGATTATAATACCTCACATAATCGAACCAAGCGCGTGTCTCACCGTCATTATGCTGATAGGTTTCGGCGTATTTTAACATCGGAAATACACGCGCCTGTATGCGCATGAAGGCTGTCGCAGCTATACCTGAAATCAGGCGCCCATTTGTCGCGCGCTTATCGTCAACGACACTGCAAAATTTAATATCCTGCTGGTCACGACGCTGGGGAGCGCCAGCAACGATAAGGCAATCCTGCGGGGCCTCAAACAATGCCGCAAAAGCATCCGGTTCCCAGCCAATATCGGAATCGATGAACACAATATCATCGACGCCACGCTTGATGGCTTCCGACACAAGGATATTGCGCGCCTGCGCCAGATTAGCGTTACCCACCATATTCAGCCAGGCGAGATTGTCAGGATCTTTGACAGCGCGATACGTCTTGATGAGCGATGCCGTAAAGTCAGCATGCGTATAACGATGTATTGGTGTGCAGATCGCGACTTTTCGGTCCATGGTCGAGACCTTAGGACTCCGCTTCACCCCGATCAAGTCGCATGTTTGCGCAGACCAAACGGGAACAACACTGTTCAAAAGGCTGTTGATATCCTATGTCATGCTGAGAATTGAGTGAGGTTGACGATGCTTCTTTTTCTGGTGTGTGCCCTGCTAACGTTTGCGGCTGTCGCGCTGCTTGTGATCCCTTATTTGCGCAGACAGGAAGAACAAGCCGAGGGCAGCGAGTACAACTTGACCGTATATCGGGATCAACTGGCGGAACTAGACCGTGATGTAAGTCGCGGCGTTATTGCGGAAGAAGAACGGGAAGCTGCCAAGCTGGAAATCGAGCGGCGTATGTTACTTGAGGCAAGAACCGCCAGGGAAGAGAAACCCGCTAATCAAGGCAGTTCGCCCATTCTGCTGTTCAGTTTTGCCGGGCTGATGCCTGTACTGGCTGGCATTGTTTATTTTGCAAATGGCAGCCCGGATCAACCCGCCTCGCCCTTTGCGGAACGATCAGACCTTGCCAGTGCGCCAAGTGCAGCTGACGGTATGCACGCCGGTATGAATGACATGATCGGATCTTTGCGCCAACGCCTCGCCGATAACCCTGAAGATGCAGAGGGATGGGCATTACTCGCTCGTTCCCTGATAAATCTAAATCGATACGACGAAGCTATTGAGGCATATCGTGAAGCTAACCGCGTCGTCGGTGGTCGGGATCGACAGCTTGCAGCTGAATACGCGGAAACGCTTGTGGTTGGAAATGGTGGCATGGTCAGCCAGGAAGCGAAATCGATCTTCGAAGTCTTTCTGTCTGAAAATCCTGATGATCCGCAGGCAGTGTATTATCTTGCCCTCGCAAAGGCACAGGAAGGCAATATTCCTGCTGCGGTGGCTGACTGGGAGCGACTTATCAGCATTTCTCCCCCTGACGCGCCTTGGCTCCCAGTGGTTCGCCAGCAAGTAGCCGCAGCATCAGGCGGTGAGACCGGTTCCGTGATGATACCTCAGCAGTCCTCTTTGCCTGACCCGGCACCTGTCGAGGCACCGCCAGTACGCCGTGGGCCAACAGCGGCGGATATTCAGGCTGCGCAGCAAATGACAGCTGATCAGCAAAGCCAGATGATAGAAGGTATGGTTGCCGGACTTGCTGCAAGACTTGAAGAAAACCCTGACGATCTTGCTGGCTGGCGGATGCTGGCTAGATCTTACTCCACACTCGGGCAGACTGAAGAAGCACGACAAGCTTATCAAGAGGTGTTGCGACTGGCACCAAATGATCCGGATGCGCGCGCTGCGCTTGGGCAATAAAATTAGGACAGTCTAATTGCTGATCAGCTCTCGCCGGTCAGGCGATCAATTTCTTTTTTCTCGTCCGCGCTTAGCGGCGCGACTTTAACTTCCGGTTGCTTTTGCAAGCGCAGAAAATACACGGCAAGCCCTGCCCCAATGATCAGCATAAAAATAGGGGAAATCCATAGCACGAGATTTTTGGGTGAAAGTCGGGGGCGTAACAGTACAAACTCACCATAACGATCAACCACATAATCCGTCACTTCTTCATTCGTGTCACCAGCAGCAACTCGTTCACGGACAAGAATACGCAAATCCTTAGCAAGCATAGCATCGGACTCATCAATTGATTGATTTTTACATACAATGCAGCGCAGACCTTTGGAAATCTCACGGGCGCGCTCTTCCATGACCGGGTCGTCCAGAACTTCCTCTGGATCAATTGCAAATGCCGTAGAGATCGAGAAGCAGGCGACCAAAGTAAGAACGAAAAGCCTTTTCATATCGGGCATCCTACTCTGCCGGCATAGCATCAGGTGCTGCTGTTGGTGATTCAGGCTTGGGGCTTGCCTGCTTAGGTTTTGGTGCGCCAACCCTGTATCGTCTGTCAGTCAACGAAACGATACCGCCAAAGGCCATCAACAAGGACCCGCTCCAGAGGTACATGACAAGGGGATGATAATAGGCACGGACAATGCGGGCCTCATTATTTTCGCCGCGTGGCTCGCCGATGGCAACATAAACATCAGATGTCCAGCGTGGCTGAATAGCCGCTTCAACGGTCTGTTGCTGGGCAACCGGGTACCAGCGGCGCTCCGGCTGGACGATGCTGACGACTGTGCCATTTCTAATCAGACTAAAGGTTGCCATTTCAGTTTCGTAGTTGGCAATATTAAGTATTTCGATGCGTTCCATGCGTAGCTGATAGTCAGCAACGTCAATAACATCCCCTGGTTTCATAATCGTCTGCTCTTCGGTCATCCAAAGAGATGTGCCGACCATGCCGAGAATACAGACACCAATACCGAAATGTGCCAGTGACCCGCCCCAAAAAGCACGTGGAAAACCAGCGGCCCGATTCAGGCTGGTTTTGAAAGGTATCTGAAAGAGTTTCATACGGAGCGCTATATCCGTCAGCGTACTCAGCATGATCCAGAAGGCTATGAGACAGCCAACAACAGCGAGAATGTTTCGGAATCCAGAAAGATAAAATGCAACAATAGTGAATATGACTGTCAAACCACCAGCCCATTTCAACCGACCCGAAACCGTTTTCATGTCACCGCGCTTCCATGGCAGTAAAATGCCATAGGCCATGACAGCCGCAAGCAACATCATCAAAGGAATAGTCAGAATGTTATAATATGGGGGACCAACAGTGATGCGCTCACCAGTCATGAGCTCTGCAATAGTCGGCCAAAACGTACCAATCAGGACAATGAAGAGAATAACCGAGAGTAGCAGATTATTCAGTATAAGCGCTGACTCGCGGCTGACGGTCTGGAAGGTGCCCCCGGCCTTCATGGCCTGACCGCGCCATGCATACAGCACAAAGGCGCCGCCTGTCAGAACGATACAAATCGCAAGTAGAAGTACACCACGATCAGGATCATTGGCGAAAGAATGCACACTTGTCAGCACCCCTGAGCGCACAACAAAGGTGCCAAGCAGAGAAGTGGAGAACGCAGTGATCGCCATGAGAATCGTCCAGAGCTTGAGCGTGTTGCGCTTTTCAACCACAATAGCACTGTGCAAAAGTGCTGTACCTGCAAGCCATGGCATCAAAGACGCATTCTCAACCGGATCCCAGAACCAGTACCCGCCCCAGCCAAGCTCGTAATAGGCCCACCAAGAACCCATGGCTATGCCGAGCGTGAGACTAGACCAAGCAAGCAATGTCCATGGCCGAACCCAGCGGGCCCATGCGGGGTCAACTTTGCCTTCAAGCAGAGCGGCAACGCTAAACGAAAACGCGACGGACATGCCGACATAGCCGAGATACAAAAATGGCGGGTGAAACGCCAGCCCGGGATCCTGCAGCAGCGGGTTTAGGTCCGTGCCATTAACCGGGACCGGGTCCATGCGCAGAAAAGGGTTGGAAGTGAAAAGTGAAAATGCAAGAAAACACGCCCCGATTAGCGCCTGAATACCAAGTACTCTTGCCTGCAGTGAGGGCGGAAGATTGCCACCAAACAATCCAACCAAAGCACCCAGAAATGCCAGCATCAGTATCCAGAGGATCATGGACCCTTCATGGTTGCCCCAGACACCGGCGATCTTATAGATCATCGGCTTTTCTGAATGACTGTTCTGATAAACATTCTCGACGCTGAAATCAGAGGTCACATAGGCATGCATCAAGGCAAGGAATGCAATTAGCACAAGAACAAACTGCGCCATGCTGGCATTCTTGGCGAAAGTCATCCCTTTCTCATCCCCGACATGTGCGGCTCGAAGGGGAATAATCGTCTGACCTAATGCCACAACCAGAGCTAGGACCAGAGCATAATGACCTATTTCAGTAATCATAGTTTCACTATCTAGCGGGCTAACTTACCCAGTCAATTAGTAATAGAATTGACCGGGTAATCCTATTGATCCTGCAGGATGTTTGTTACTTCAGCAGCATGTGGCAGGCTGGCCGATGAGACAGCAAGCTCATCAACACGTTTGGGCCAAATTGATGCATGACGCGTCCTGGAGGAATTCTCAGGAGTCATAAACGGTTGATGTGTGTCGTCGTGATACTCATGACACATCAGGCAGTTTGATGGGATGAAGTTGACCGTCGTTTCACCTCGGTGGCAATCTAGGCAATTATCTATGCCTGGCAGCAACACATCGGTTGCACTGTCTGATGTTTCCGCTTCATGGCAGTCGAGACAATTCATGAAATCATGGCTTTCATGATGGAAGACTGTCTTAGGCATGAACTGTTCTTCCAAAGACACATGAGAGATGTCGTACTTTAGGGGATCACCGTCTTCAGGCTCGACAATCACATGGCAGTCATAACAAGCGCCACCTTCATTGAAGATTTCTGCAACCCGCTGCTTCGCACGATCACTGGCGAAAAGTAGTGAGTCCACAAGGCGATTGTCTTCGCGCAACTGGGCAACATCTCCAGGACGGCGACGCGTTGAACCACCAGTATTAGATTCATCGAAGAGGCGCGCTGCGGATGAGTTATAGAAGTCCTGCATGCTCGCAATAACATCTTGAGGCTCTCCATGACGCAATGTGCGGATATAGCCAGTTTCAGGATCCTGATCGAAAGCGAGCGAGTGACACATGCCGCAATTCTGCTCCATGTTGACTGGCAGGAACAACGCACCGGCGGCATTTGTCTGGTGACAATCCTCACAGCCGAGGACCTCGTCAAATCCCCACTCATCAGCCAGGTCCATCGCCTGTTTTGCAACGGCACCATCAGCTTCGAGATGGATATCATGCGGGAATTTCAAGCCAGAATAAGACTTCGGATTATCGTCAAGGCTAATACGTGCTGTCAGCGGATTATCAAAATGCGGTTCTGTAATGACTGTCGGACGGAAATTCGGATGATCGACATCAAAGTGACTGACGTTAATTAAATCAGTATCAGTCAGTCTTTCGTCCATATCGGCATGACAATCGTTACAGGTGCCTTCCGACGTCAGAATGACGCCCTCTCGTCCGTTGTGCTCCATATGGCAAGACCCACAGGCCATCTCGTTTTTACCAGTAAACTGAGCGACTGAACGCAGGATTTCTTCACCGGCAGAAAGCGGTGGCTTCGAGGCCCAGAGATCATCCTGTTCTGCGTGATTGCGAATGCCGTCATGGCACCCAGAAGACAGACAGGTTACATCCTGCACGGACTCAAACGCATTGAGATGACAAGCATTACAGTTGTCAGCCAGACTTGTATGGGCCAATGACATGGGCCCGGACAACCAAAGCTGATCGACCCGCGTGCCAATCAGTTCCTGGTCCGCCCTGATCTCAATGGGGTTGGCAACATCAGCCTTACGGTCAGAATAGAAATAATATAGGGGCGCTGCGATGGCGACGAATATAGTCAGGAGAGCCCAGAACCAGGAATGGGAGCGCTTACCGAGAACAGCTTTCTTGAGGCTGAAGATTTTTTCTTCATCCTCTGGCTGGAGCATCTGTGTTTTTTCTTCGGTGCGCTCCGTGGCGACAACAATAGAGTCATCTTCCTTATAAATCTTAATCTGATAAGGACCGATACCAATTGTGTTCTCGTCTTTAGCAGGAAAAACGAAGCGGGTGCCGAACTTGCCCTTGGCTTTGACAGGTCGGTCGCTTGTGGCCTGCACGCGAATGCTCGTACCCGCTGCTTCAATAGTCGCGTGATTAAGACTGACTGTCAGGTCCGGCAGATAGATATCGCACTCGGTTGCGCGACCTACAGTGAGCTCTGTCTTGTTAACAGGCTGGTCGCGAACAACTTCCTGACCATTAG
>JALEGM010000094.1 GCA_022763145.1 Aquisalinus sp.
AAGTGTCTCGAATGCGGCTTCGGTGTCACCTTCATTTCTTTGTGCTGTGGCAATAGCAGCCAGTGTTCCTAATGCCGCATCACGATCGCCATTAGCGAAACTGATAAGAGCTGCACGTTTATCTGCTATTTCGCTTTCTGCCAGGACAGTGAGGTTATTGATCAGGGTATCGAGAGTTACAGGGTCCAGGTCCGGCAACGCACGTTCTATTTCTGATGCATAGGCGGCTTGTGCCCGTGCGATGAGTTGCTGTTCCTCCGCCTGTTGTCGTGCTCTTTCTCTCGCGGCTTCGTCCATCAACGGAACACCGGATGGGAGCAGGGCGGCAACAAAAATCACTGCCAGCAACACAGTGAGAGTTGGCCAGAGAAGGCGACCGTCCGGCTTACGCCGCAGCCATCTGGCGGCACTGGAAAATAACTGTCTCTGGTAGGTCAGCATGGTCATTATGGGAGAGGCTTACCCTGCTTCACCAATGACTTCCAGCTTTGGTGTGAGGTGGTCTTACTCGATCAGGCCACAATCGGCTTTTGACATCCAGCCAAGAACAGTTCGGTACTGAATATCGGAACCGAGGTCGGCAAAAAGCGCAGAGGCACGCTGCCAATAGTCGCAGGCGGTCGGTACATCCCCTTGAACCTGAGCAAGGCCGCCGAGATTGGACAGGGTGGTTGCGATGCCTGCAGTTCGGCCTGTTTCTTCATCGAGGGCAAGCGAGCGGCTGTGATAGGCTTCTGCCTCGGTAAAGTTGCCACGGTCATTCTCGACATTGCCGAGATTGCCCAGTTCACGCGCCATACCTGCCTTGTCATCATTTTTCTCGTACAAGGCCAAGGCACGCTGATGCAGATCTTCAGCAGCGTAGAGACTGCCGCGTGCTTTTTCGATGAGACCTAGATTACCGAGGCCTCTGGCTGCGATGATTTCCTGTCCGATCTCCAGATTCTGAGAGACGCCGCGCCTCAAGTAATCTTCGGCCAGCGGAATGTTTGTTCTGGTCATTTCGACCTGCCCGAGATTGATCAGACTGCGTGCAGCACCAGCCTGATCTCCGGTTTCCTCATAAAGAGCGAGAGCGCGGCGATGGAAAATCTCGGACTGGTCGAGATTGCCAGCGAGTTGTTGAGTGACAGCGAGCTGGACCAGGGCTTCCGCCATACCCTGTGGCTCCTCAGCTGTCTCATATTCGGCAAAGCTGCGTTGATAATAAGCGGCAGCCCGCTCGTAGCGGTTACGCTTGATCTCAACATCGCCCAGATTGCGCAAGGCATTAGCCCGGGCTTTGCGGTCGATGACGCCTTCGGTCTGCAACAGACGTGAGAAGGCTGCTTGAGCTGCATCGTAGTCTCGTAAAGCCAGGTGGATCTGACCGAGTTCCCGGGCAAGGTCGGGGTTGCTCGGTGTTAGCGATAAAGCATTTGTATAATTGGTGATGGCCCGGGATGGGTCCAGAGTGTAGGCGATGGCACCTGCTTCGCGCAGTATTGCTGCAGTATCCAGAATACTGCTGTCCGCAAGTTCCGCGTTCTGCCTGGCCAATGTTTCCAGTCGTTCTATTGCTGCTGATGTATTGCCCTGACTTATTTCCTGAAGGGCAGCTTTCTTCTCATCGTTCCCCGAGGTTTCGAGATTGGTGAGGCTCTCTTTCAAGGCAGCGAGCAGGTCCGGACTGGTGTCAGGGTTCGATGAGCGAAACTCGGCAACCACTTCTTCAATTGTTTTTGGGGAGGCGAGCTCTGCTTCGGTGCTTTCGCTTGAACTGCTATCGGGCTGGTTACTGATAAAGAGAACGAGTGCCGCGATGGCCACAAAAACAACCACACCGGCAAGCAAGAAACGGATTTGAGAGTTTTTTTCCATGGGGCTCAGCAGAAGAAGATTTTCTGACTGTGGATTTAAGCCATCAGTGCATTTGCGCAAGCCTGCCAAGTCGGAGTGGGGGTAAGTTCTGCTCGATTTCCATAAAGTGGGCGGGGTGCCCCCTTCCGGGCCCGGGGCAAATCGCCTGCCGAGGCAGGCAGGCGCAAGGGAACGGTTTGGGCCCTTGGGTATGGAAGGGGGCAGTTCGCTAAAACTTATCCAGTTTAGCTGACGGACAGGAAGATCATGCCGATGGCCATGACTACCATCAGGCCAGTAAACAGAATTGAGAGGGGGTTCGCTGGTTTGTTCTCGACGAAAGCGCCGCCGCGCACCTGATTGTAAAGACCTGATTTTGAAAACTCGTTATGTGTCATTTCTCTCTCCTCAAACCTCATATTCTGTAAGTGAGTGATTGCTAACATATTGGTTGTGTTTTAAAGCGTCAAGCGGAAAAGTAAGCAAGTGATCACATTTTGATAAAAAAGAGCTGCCCTTGGTAATCTCAGCAATGCCCTGCCGAAAGTAACATGTGGGCAGCTCTATAGTCTGGGGCTTTTGCACGGGAAGGTAAGTGCAAGAGCCCGGAGGGTAAGTTGTGAATGGCTGGATCAGTTACCGACCGGCTGGCCAAGAACGAAAATGACAGCGCCGACGATGACTGTCAGAACAATGGCAAGGCCAATTCCGATGACGCGATCACGTCCGGAGCGCTGCTGTGTTTCTGAACCTGCGCCGCCCATTTGGTGAAAAAGGTTGCCGCCTGAAAAACTGTTATGAGTCATGAAAATCTCTCCCGGTGTTTGTCTCACTGGACACAATATAGGCGAGAGAGACCTCCTCTGTGCATCCCTCAGATAAGGGGGATAGGATCAGACGAGGCAAAAGATGGTTTGACTGTAATTCGGTCAGCAATCGCAGAAGCTGTCGTTCAGGTAGCGCGCTGTTTTCTCATGGGCAGGCGCTTCCAGCATAATCTGCCGGCTGCCCTGCTCGATCATCTCCCCGTCACACATGAAGACAATATGGTCTGCTATACGGCGACACTGGGCGAGATCGTGGGTTACAAGCAGGATTGTATAGTCTTTTTTCAGTTCAAGGAGCAGTTCCTCGATTGCCCGACCTGATACGGGGTCAACTGAAGCGGTTGGCTCATCTAAGAGCAATATTTTCGGTTTCACCGCGAGGGTGCGGGCGATGCAGAGCCGCTGTTGCTGACCACCAGAGAGAGAGGTTGCACTTTCATCCAGTCGCTTGGAGACTTCTTTCCACAAGGAGACGGCGCGCAGGTTTTCTTCGACAATCATCAGGCGGTCAGCGGTGGAGAGCTTCCTGCCATCGCGCAGGCCGAACAGCACATTTTCAGCGATAGATTTAGGGAACACGCATGGTTTCTGAAATACCATGCCAATCTCTGTACGGAGTGTTGTCAGGTCATTGTAGTCTGTAAAGATATCCCGGCCATCAAATCGGATTGCGCCCTTATGGATAAAACCCGGCACTTCATCGTTTATGCGGTTGATCGAGCGGATCAGGGTGGATTTGCCACTACCGGAAGGACCGACAATGCAGGTGATGCCCCGGGCAGGAAACTGTGCACTGACATTATTCAGGATATGTGCCTCACAGCACCAGACATTAAAATCTGATACATCTATAGCGGCGGGTGTGTCAGTGGCCTTGCCATCAACGACCTTTAACTGTGGCTTGGTGGTCATCGCTGCGATATCTCCTTCAGATGCATTCGGCTGAACAGAGCTGAAATGCTGAAAATAAACACAAGAGTCAGCAGGACGAGGCTTGCGCCCCAGGCGTTCTGCAAGGCATCCGGATTGGTAGCCTGCTGCGCCAGTGCCAGAATGTGCGTGGGCAGGGTGACTACAGGATCATTCAGGGCGCCTGGTAGATTGATCCCGGAAAAGGCGGTTGCGATGAACATAATCGGCGCAGTTTCGCCGATGGCTCTCGCCAACGCAATCAACAATCCTGTGATGGCGCCATGAATGCCCTGTGGCAGCAGAACACGCCAGATTACCTGCCATTTCGTCAGGCCGAGCGCATAGGCAGCTTCACGGTAGGCGGAGGGGATCGAGTTGATCGACTGATATGTGGTCAACACGATTGTCGGCAGCATCATGATCGCCAGGATGATGGAGCCGACAAACCATGAAATGCCGGTGCCCAGAACATTCACGAAGAAGATCAACCCGAAAATACCGAAGGTCACGGAGGGAATGCCGTTGAGGCTATAGATCAGGGTATTCGATATGCGGAATAGTGTGGGCGATGTGATGTATTCACTCTTGAACAGGGCAGTGCCGATCGCGACTGGCAAGACAAGGATCGAGGCCATGATGACCAGGAGCAGGCTGCCGATGATTTGATAAAGGATGCCGCCTGATGCACCGAAATTGCGGGATGCCGAAAGCAGGAACTGAATGTTCATGGCGTTCATGCCGTTCCAGATGATGACGCCAATCAGGAAGGTCAGCACAAAGCCACACAGCACCGTGGCGCTGCGGGCGCTATTGACGAAAATAGCATTGATGAGTGCTCTATTCGACAAGACGTTTCTCCCGCCGGAAATAGTACTGTGTGAAGCTGGTCAGGCTGACTGTGATTGCCACCAGAATGAGGCTCATGAAAATAAGGGCACTGAAATGCACCGAGCCGAATGAGGATTCGGCAATCTCCCGCCCGAGCTTAGATGTTATGGATTGTCCTGCTTCCAGCACGTTGAAAAACGGGTCGGGCACCCGGTCGATGCTGCCAATCACCAGCATGACAGCCATGGTTTCACCCAGCGCCCGGCCAAGGGCCAGCAGTATGGCACCAGTGATATCCGTCTTGGCAATGGGCAGAAGGACATCCCGGACAACTTCATACTTATACAGACCAAGGCCAGTGGCGCTTTCGCGATATTTCTGTGGCACATTATGCAATGCATCATCACACAAAGTGATGATTGTCGGCAGGATCATGATCGCGAGCAGGATACCGGCGGTAAGGATTGTTCTACCCGATTGCAGATCGAAAAGGTTGCCAATCCAGATAGAAAAGAACGCTACTCCAATCAGGCCGTAAATGATGGACGGGATGCCGGCGAGGATTTCCAGCGCTGACTTTACCGGTGCGCGCCAGGCGGGGTTGAGCAGTTCCGAAGTAAAAATAGCTGCCAGCAAGCCCAGTGGGGTGGCGATTGTTAGGGCGATCAGGGTCACAGCTGCTGACCCGAAAATCATCGGCAGGACGCCAAACTCACCGCCAGCCGGGTGCCATTTATGGGTGAACAGTCCGAGGCCCTCGCTGCTGATGGCCCCCCAACTGCTCATCATCAGTACCATGAACACGAGTACGACCATCACGGCTGCGAAGGCCGCACTACCAGCTATGTAGAGCCGGGGCAGGTTCATGGTGTGACCTTGATATACCCTGCGTTTTCGACCAGCTGCTGACCTTCAGCGCTGAGAACAAACTCGATGAATGCTTTTGACGGTTCAGAAAGGTCTGAACGACTAACCAGCAAAAGATCACGCGCGATGGGGTATTCTCCGGCGCGAATGCTTGCGAGGTCAGGTTCAATCGTGCTGCCATCTGCCGTGATGATCGCCAGCCCTTTCACGTCATCATTGAGCCAGGCCTGAGAGAGCATTCCGATGGCAGCATTGCTTTGGGTGAGGGCAGTCTGTTCTTCGTTGTTCGAGCCGAGAACCAGTTTAGCGCCTGGTGCTTCGGCATTCTCATCGCCCAGTACAACTGCCATAAAGACCTGACGGGTGCCGCGTGAGGCTTCCTTGTCGATGACGAGAATTTCCGTGTCGGGTCCGCCAACTGCCTGCCAGTTGGTAATCTGCCCACGGTAGATTGCGGCGATCTGATCAATGGTCAGGGCTGAGACCCCTGCGTCATAAATTTCCGAAGAAACCACCGGCACGACGGCATCCCGGCCAATCACATGAGTGGTAAAGCCCGCGTCCGGAAACTTCGCCTTCTCGCTGGCAGAAATGTCACGAGAGATCATGCCGATATCTGTCTGGCCTTCACCCAGCTGTGTGATGCCGACGCCGGAGCCCCCGGCATTGACGACCACGCGCACACCCGGATTGTTCTGGCTGTATTCTTCAGCGGCGCGGGAAATAACGGGCAGGACGGTGGAGGAGCCAGACACCGTGACGTTCTCACTCTCCGATCTGGAGCACCCTGCGATTATGGTCAAAAGCGTGCCGATCAGCGCCAGACTGAAGAGTGCAGTGTGGCGGCTGCGCTGGTATTTTCGCATGAGTTGCTCATCCCCTTTGAAAGCGTAATCTGCACCCTAGCAAAACGCTTTGCTCGATCAAAGTTTTTCAAGGCAGATTATTGAGCACGACAGCGTGAGACGATTGATCTCGAACTATTGAATTATTCAGTCTGTAATCGTGTCATTTAGGGGAATCAGGCGTCGATCTCGTCCAATTTGACCTTGTAGCCCCAGAGGCGCTCGACATAACTCATCACAGCATCGCGTGTTTTCTTGTCGAGCTTGCGGCCATTATAGGCAGTGTACTGCAGGTGCAGCGTACGATCCCCGGCAAGGTCAGCGCCGGTGACCTGAATGTTCGGCTCGCGCGCGCCCAGATCATACATCTGCGAGAGTTGCTCTCGAATCTGGCGGAAGCCACGCTCATCATGGATCGCATCGACATTGTAATAAGACTTTGAGGCATCATCCCCCAAGGCGAACATGTGGAAATGGCGCATCATGGTGGGGGAGAGATATTGCAGGATGAAACTCTCATCCCGGAAATTGGCCCAGGCGTCTTTCAGAGCACCGCGCCAGTCGCCTTTGCCGGCAAGGCTGGGGAACCATTCCCTGTCTTCTTCCTTCGGATCTGTGCAGATGCGCACAATGTCTTCCATCATGGCAAAGCCAAGAGCATACGGATTGATGCCGGAG
>JALEGM010000095.1 GCA_022763145.1 Aquisalinus sp.
AAGCGTGGTTGGATTTCAGTCCGCCACCGCGAGCCATTGAAAACACCATAATGCCCGACGCCCGGCTGGATATAGTCGAGCTTCATGTCGTCAGGAATGCCAGTGCAGATGGTGTGCGCTGCCTGCGTTTGGCCAATTCCGGAAATATCGTCCAGTTCACCTTCAACTGTCATCAGGCCGACTTTGGTGATTTTGCCAGGCTCAACCAGATTTCCGTGATGGCGGAAATTTCCCTGAGCTAGTGTGTATTCCTGAAAGACTTCGCGGATAGTCTGAAGATAAAACTCTGCGGTCATGTCACAGACAGAAAGGTATTCATCATAGAATTTCCGGTGCTTCTCGGCACTATCGCCATCACCCTCAACCAGATGGTTGAAATAATCGTGATGCGCTTGCATGTGACGTTCTGAGTTCATGGACATGAAGCTGAACAGTTGCAGAAAACCCGGATATACGCGGCGGAAAATGCCGGCATAGGGGGCTGGCACGGTCTGAATCATATTGCTTTCAAACCACTCGAATGAGCGTTGCTCAGCTAGTTGATTGGTCACCGTAGGGGATTTGCGTGCATCAATTGGGCTACCCATGAAAGTCATGGTCGCGGGTAGATCAGGATGATCCTGCTCACTCATCACAGCGATTGCTGAGAGAAGTGCCGGGCCAGGCTGGCAGACAGCCATCGTGTGTGCGCCAGGACCTATCTCGCTCAGGAAATCAATCAGATAATCGACGTAATTGTTGAGGTCGAATGTACCAGAGGTGATCGGTACGTTCCGCGCATCAGCCCAGTCCGTGATGTATACTTCATGTTCTGGCAGCATGGCTTCGACGGTGCCACGCAACAAGGTGGCAAAATGTCCTGACATTGGTGCGACGATCAGCACACGTGGGTCCGGCGCAGCTTTGGTCCCCTTGGCTTTCTTTAGAGCTGCTGGTTCACGGCGGAAATGAAGTAGCGAGCCGAAATCCTTGGTGCGTACGGTTTCTACGGAGACTGGCACGCTTTTGCCTTTAACCTCGGTGAAGTCGAGCCGCCAATCAGGCTTTGTATAGTGCCGGGTTATGCTGTCAAAGACAGCAAGCGAGGCTGAAGCATTTCGACCCAGCCAGCTGTCTTTTGCCAGGTTGTAGGGAGATTGCCAGAAATCCGCCCCGGCTTGTGCTGCTGCACGCCATGGGCGAAGGGCATTTCGGCTCATTTCATAAGCTGTATATAACATGGAACTCCGATGAGGCAGACAAACAGGCCTCTAAAACACTACTTGGAGTATAGTTATACTTTTTTTGCTAAGGAATACCTAGTGTGCAGCGCAGAAAAGTCCGAGTCGTGCCATGTATGGCAACTTCGGGTTGCGTTTCGTCTGAAAATCACCTTATCGCAAGAATGTCGCGTTAGTGTAGCCGCCATCCAGCTTCCCCCACCCCACCCACCCAGCGGATGGTTGGCAAGGTAAGACCCGCGAAGCAACCACACTTATCGCTTCGCGGGTTTCAACCAGATATGGTTTCCGCTGAATTTGTCAGCCAGCTAGCAGCGCCGTATCCGCTTTCTCCAGGATAATCTCCAGCGCGGGTCTGTTTTGGTAACTGCGACTATTGTCCAGATAGTCCTCTTCGTAGAGTTTGGCCTTGATGGTGCCATCCGGGAGCACGAAGAAAACTGCCGGGTGAGGCGCGCCATGAGCAAAATGGTCTTCATCGTAGTCAAGATTTCGCAGCCCAAAAGCATCAATTACCTCTGATTGCGGATCAGAGACAAAATTGCCGTTCAGGTTTTTGCTTTCCCTGAATTTGAGTTGCTCATCAACCGCATCGTAACTCACATAAATCAGAGATAAGCCGCGCTCGTCGAAAGCCTCCGCATTAGAAGAGATATTGATGATCTGGTTTTTGCAATATGGGCACCAGCTAATCGAGCGTACAAAGAAAATAACGGCGCCGTTCTCACCCGCGAGATCAGCATAAGGGGCTTGTCCTGCGGTGCTCAGGTCGTGCGGCAAGGGCGTACCAACAGCTGGACCGAGATCAGTAGTGTTTTCAGCTGAAACAGCGAAGGTGCTGCATAACAGAAAAGAGCTGGCGATAACCGAAAGGGCGAATTTTAGTGGCATGAAAGGACTCCAACAAAGATTTTGTAGTCCTTTATGCCAGCTATTTACTTCTTCCCACTCACAACCCCACAAGCATGATCACAAATTGATGAGCAAGAAAAAGCTCCGGATTTTTTCCGGAGCTTTTCACTTGGTACGTACTCAAGTATTAAGTGCCTAGTTCAGGCTTGGGTCAATCTTCTTGCAGGCTTCAACAAGGTCTTCAACGGCTGCAACAGAATGATCAAACATTGCTTTTTCTTCCGCATCGAATTCGACTTCAAGAATGCGCTCTGCGCCTTCTGAACCGATAACAATTGGTACACCAACATAACGGTCTTTTACGCCATACTGGCCGTCAAGATATGCGGCACATGGGACAACAACTTTTTTGTCATTCAGATAGCTCTCTGCCATCTGGATAGCAGAAGCAGCTGGCGCATAATAAGCGGAGCCAGTTTTCAAAAGCGCTACGATTTCGCCACCGCCCTTCCTTGTGCGGTCAACTATGGCGTCAATCTTGTCCTGTGTTGTCCAGCCCATTTTGACCATATCTGGCAGAGGTACGCCAGCAATGGTTGAATACCGCTCAAGTGGTACCATTGTATCTCCATGGCCGCCCAACACAAAAGCTGTCACGCTTTCCACAGACACGTTGAACTCCTCGGCGAGGAAATAGCGAAAGCGTGCAGAGTCCAGAATGCCCGCCATCCCGACAACTTTATTTTGCGGTAGACCGGAGAACTTCTGTAAGGCCCAGACCATCGCATCAAGCGGGTTGGTGATACAGATGACGAATGCGTTTGGTGCATGTTTCGCGATACCTTCGCCAACTGACTTCATGACCTTGAGGTTGATTTCAACAAGGTCGTCACGACTCATGCCTGGCTTGCGTGGCACACCGGCTGTTACGATGCAAACGTCCGCCCCTGCGATATCAGCGTAATCTTGCGTTCCAGAAAGAGCACTGTCATAGCCATCAACAGGTGAGCTTTCCGCAATATCGAGGGCTTTCCCCTCTGGAATACCTTCTGCGATGTCGAACAGAACAACATCTCCCAGTTCTTTTTGGGCAGCGATGTGGGCTAACGTGCCACCAATCATACCTGAGCCAATAAGCGCGATCTTGTTGCGGGCCATAATGTAATACCTCTCCTTGGTTTTCGGGCTGGCGCGAGAACGCATGATTGCGCCACGCGGTAAGAATCCAGCACTCTCTAACCTGCGATGGCTAATGGGGCAATCTCGTCTTTCAGGCGCACAGCATCTGTGCGATTATACAGGCAAGATTCTGATGAGGGGCGTTATGTCAGAAACTGACGTACTTGAAGATGGCGCTGTCGCCGAGACAGCGCTGGATCGCAAAAAGGGACGTGATAGTACCCTGCCATCCACTTGCTTTGCCTGTGGTGCAGAGGTCGTTGGGCCTTTTTGCTATAATTGTGGCCAGAAGAATGACGACTGTCGCCGCAATATTCTCTCGCTGGCGGGGGAAACGCTGACTGGGGTTTTCTCAATAGATTCAAAATTTTTCAGAACACTGGGCACCATGGTTGCTCGGCCTGGTCACTATGTTCGGGAATATGGTGACGGTAAGCGATCTGTCTTCACCCCGCCGATCAGATTTTTTCTGGTGATCAGTTTTGTCTTTTTCTCTGTAATGGCTTTGACAGATACATATTTTCTGACGCTAAAACCGCGTCTGACTGTAGCTGAGGAAGAAGCCGGGCAGGTTGCGGCTACATTTGAGACCGTGTCCGGTGAGGTTCAGACCATCAGTTTCGACTTCCTTTTTCTCGCAAAAGCATCAGAAGCAGAGTACACGGAGGAAGAGGCAGCTGAGTTCAGAGAGTTTATAAGTGAACGCGTGTTGCTTGATGTTGACCAATCAGATGAGGAAGATGTACTCGCCGCAGCGGAGTTTTCATCCGTTGCGGACAGGATCAATGAAGTTGCCCTGAACCCAAGGCCTTTTAATATTGCACTTAATAGCTGGCTGCCGCGCCTGATGTTTATTATGGCACCCTTGATGGCGTTTCTGGGCCTTGTTTTTGTCCGTGGGAAGGATGCCCTGGTATACGATCATCTTATTTTGTCCCTGAACGTGCATGCATTCATGTTTCTTTCACTAATTGCAGCAGTCTTCGCGGCATCACTTGTGCCAGGGGGCGTGGCCACATCCATATTTCTGGTGGCGCTGTTTGTTTACTATCTGCTGACCTTGAAAGGCGCTTTTAGTCGAGGCTGGGTGAAAACAGTCTTCGCGACACTTTTTGTGTTTTTCTTCTATTCCCTTTTCATGTTTTCATCTCTGCTGGTTGTTTCAGTAATCGCGATCCGGGACTCGACATGATGAAATATCATCTGGCTCAGATAAATATCGCCAAGCCGATGTTCCCGGTAGAAGATGAGCGTATGGCTGGCTTCGCCAATGCGATAGAAGCGGTCAACGCTTTTGCCGAAGCAAGTCCCGGTTTTGTCTGGCGCCTTAAGGATGAAGATGGTCCGGGTGCAATGGGGTACGATCCTTATGGGGATGGTACGCTGATCAATATAAGTGTTTGGGAAGATGTTGAGAGCTTGAAGAGCTTTGTCTACCGCACCGGTCACGCAACATTTCTCCGTCGAAAAGCTGAATGGTTCCCCAAGCCTCAAAAGGCGCATATGGCCTTATGGTGGGTGGTAGAAGGGCAAAAACCCTCTGTAGACGAAGGTGTGAGCAAGTTGGAATTGATTGATCGGAACGGTCCTGGTCTGGAAGCGTTCTCTTTCGCCAGAGTTTTTCCAGCACCGTCAGTTTGAACCAGCCTGATTATTCCATATTGTCGAAAGCGCCTGCCACGGGTTCTTGGGTATGACTGGTAATTCCACGGACCATGCCTTCAGATGAAAACGGCATCGCAAAATTACCCTCTGCATCAATAGCAATCAGTCCGCCACGGCCATCGCCATCTTCACCTGCTGAGGCCATCTCATCGATAGCGGCTTGAGCAGCATCCACAACGGACAACTCACCATATTCCATTCGCGCAGCGATTGATCTTGTTGCGGTAAAACGGATGAAAAATTCACCATGTCCCGTTGCAGAAGCAGCCATGACGCCATTTTTGGCGTAAGTACCTGCACCAATTACAGGGCTGTCGCCGACGCGCCCCGGGATCTTGGCATCATAACCGCCGGTGGAGGTGCCTGCTGCCAGGTTGCCGCATCGATCCAGAACAGCTGCGCCTACGGTGCCATGCTTATCTGGCTCATCATGGTGTTTGTTATTGGCAAAATACTCAGCATCTACAGTTTCTGCACCCAGGTTTGTCACTGCGGCTTCGCCACGATCACCAACCATCATCACATGACGAGTTTCATCCATGACAAGGCGTGCTGCCTTGATTGGGTTACGTACCAATTTCATTGAGGCAACAGAGCCAGCTTCCATGGTCTTGCCGTCCATGATGGAGGCGTCAGTTTCGACAAAGCCAGCGGCGTTGTTGATTGCGGCTTTGCCAGCATTGAAGAGGCCGGAATCTTCCATATTCGCGACCAGCATCTCCACAACGTCTAGCGCCTCAGCGCCGCGATCAAGGTCGGCACGCGCATCGGTCAAAATTTCACGCATAAAGCTGAGGCGTGCTTCCGGCACATTACCAGCTCTCGCTGTGCCACCATGTATGATAACGCCAAAAGTTTCCTGTTCTGTGCAGGTTTCTGCGCTCGCTGCGATGGGGTAACTAATTGTCAGTGCTGCCAGGGCAGCTGTTAGTGCTCTCATATTGTCCTCAGGATTTTGGTCCTGTCTCGCCATTTCGGGGTGGTTTAAGGCTGGGACGAGGTATGGCACAGCCATGTTCACCCGCCCAGCCCTTTAGGTAAGCACGACGCATCTGTCCTCTGAAGTAAGCTTGCGCAATTTTCTTCTTGTGACTATTCGCGCCTGAAATGTGGCGTATGATGTCTTGGAACGGTATGAAAGAGGTCATCGCGGATTCAATCGCGCCACTGGGGTCCAGGGTCAAAATGTTCTCTTCTTCGCCTTCTTCATTGATAACGGTATCCGGTCCCAGAACAGCAGTTAGTAGAGCGACCTCTGCCTTCATGTTCAGGCAGGCAGGCTCTGCAGGTGGAGCATAAACATTTTCAATGCTAGCGAGCGGTTTGGGGATTTCATCACGCTTGATGTTGAAATCATAAAGTGGTGCTTCTGCCGCACGCCTCATGTCACGGCGGTCCATAGAGACTTCAACTTTGTCCGGGGTCAGTTCTTTCACGCGCTCACGGCTTTTATCCATGGAGTCTGAGCCCGGCATGGAACTGCACCCGGCACAGGTCATGATGACCAGGCCAAGCCCCCCAAGGAATAAAGACCGCAACTTCATAACAGCCTAGCCCGGCACCATTAGGCCGGTTGCATAACTTCTCATGAACTCGAATCTACCAGTGAAGTCAGGCAGAAAACAGCCCCTAAATGAGGCTGTTTCACGGCAGCATTATTTCTGTTTTTCGAAGTATTCTTTGGTTAATCGGAACACGAGCGGAGAAAGCAGGAGGAGTGCGATCAGGTTCGGTGCCGCCATCAGACCTGTCAGAGTATCTGCAGCCAGCCAGGCGAGATTAACGATATTAGTAACTTCCCCTTCCAGCATCAGAACAGCTGAGCCAAGCAGCACCATGATGATCCAGCTCAGCTTGAACGGGAAGATGATCTTCTCGCCAAAAAGATATGCAGCACAACGCTCGCCGTAGTAGCTCCAACCAAGAATGGTGGTGAAGGCGAAAACCACAAGGCCAATTGAAACGATATGCGCACCGATACCGGTAAGCACAGCATCAAAAGCCGCCGCTGTCAGTGGCGCGCTGGTATCACAACCCGCAGCCTGGGTACCGGCCAGCAATTGCTCAACAGTTTCCGGTGTTGGCAGGCATTGGGGCGCGACGGCACCGGAAGTGAGGATCACGAGTGCCGTAATCGTACAAACGATAAGCGTATCAATTACGGTGCCGAGCATCGCGACGATACCCTGGTTTACGGGGTCCTTGTTTTTGGCGGCCGCATGGGCAATGGGCGCAGAACCCTGTCCAGCCTCGTTTGAGAAAATCCCGCGTGCGACACCTTTCTGCATGGCCAGCATTAAAAGACCAATGGAGATGCCAGTGGTTGCCTCTGTCATCCCGAACGCGCCTGAGAAAATCATGCCGAATGCTGCCGGGATAGCGTCAATTTTCAGTATCAGAACGATAAGCCCTGCAGAGATGTAAGCCAGCGCCATAAATGGTACGAGTTTGGAGGCAACATTCGCAATGCGCTTAATGCCACCGAGAATAACAGCCGCTGCCCCTGCAGCCAGCACAAAACCGGTCAAAAGGTGCGGCACATTGTAAGTACTGTTCAGCGTATCGGCCACGGCATTGGACTGGATATAGGCGCCAGTTCCCCAGGACGCGAGCACACCAAATGTCGCAAACACGCCGCCAAGCCAGACCCATTTCGAACCAAGGCCGTTCTTGATGTAATACATGGGGCCGCCAACATGATTGCCATTGGCATCTGTTTCACGAAACTTCACCGCCAGCACGCCTTCGGAATACTTGGTCGCTGTGCCTAGCACAGCAGTCATCCACATCCAGAAGACAGCGCCTGGGCCGCCAATAGCAATCGCGGCGGCCACACCGCCAATATTACCAGTGCCGATCGTGGAAGAGAGGGCCGTCATGAGGGCGCCAAAGGGAGATACATCGCCTTCTGCAGAGCCGGAGCGTTTACGGAATAGCTGCCCGAACGCGTAAGGAATCCGAATGATAGACATGAAGCGCAGGCCAATGGTGAGATAGAGGCCAGTCAATAGAAGAAGGCTGAGCATCGGAATGCCCCAGACTTGTGCATTCACCCAGCCAATAAAAGCTTCAATATCCATGATGTTGCCCTCGTATTTGCAAACAAGTGAACGACTGTATGCGGGGTAGACGCACCTGTCCAGTTTCAAGGGATGTCATACAACTCACCTGCGCGCATCAAAAAGGCAGAAGTTTCGTAGTTGTTGACTCGAGAAAAATCTATGTGCCCCCCTTGGCCATGGCGTATGGTGTTCAGCGATAAGTGAAAAACAGGAATACCAATGGCCGAACTGCAAACGACATTCGCTGCTGATTACGCCCCGGACGAAACGCAACTGGTTGAAGCGCTGCTTGAGCGCAATCAGTTCAGCGAAGAGCTGGAAGGGCGCATCAAGGAACGCGCCGAGCGATTTGTGGCGGGCATTCGCGACAAGTCAGTTGCTGGCGGCGGTGGGGGTCTTGAAGAGTTCATGCAGGAATACTCTCTCTCCACCAAAGAGGGTCTTGCTCTTATGGTCCTGGCTGAGGCGCTGCTGCGTGTGCCAGATGCGGGCACACAGAACCGTCTTATCGAAGAAAAACTCTCAGATGGGGACTGGGATGAGCTGGATGGTGATGAAAGTTGGCTCATTCAGGCGGCCAGCTGGGGCATCGGCATGTCGTCCTGGGTTATGCAGCCGGGGGAGACGCCGGCAGCAATTTTGAAAAAAATGACCAAACGGCTTGGTATGCCGGTTATCCGCACCGGGACTCGACAGGCGATGCAGTTCCTCGGGCATCACTTTGTTCTGGGGCAGACCATTGGCGAAGGCCTGCGAAGAGCGCACAAAGAGCGGGCCAAGGGCTTCCGCTTCTCGTTTGACATGCTGGGGGAGGGCGCCCGCACCAGCGCCGATGCCGATAAGTACTATAAAGCCTATGCAGAGGCGCTGGCGGCAATCGGGGAAGATGCCCGTGGTCGCAACACTTCCCTGCCGGACCGTCCCGGTCTCTCGGTCAAGCTATCCGCGATCCATCCACGCTACGAATTGCGCAAGCAGGAACGGGTCATGGCAGAACTGGTACCTAAGCTCCTGAAGCTGGCGCAGCAGGCAAAAGAATATGATCTGAACTTTACGGTAGATGCGGAGGAAGCAGATCGGCTCGAACTATCCCTCATGGTGTTTGAGGCAGTTGCTCGCGATAAATCCCTGGCTGGTTGGGACGGTTTTGGCCTTGCCATTCAAGCCTATCAGAAGCGGGCACCACAAGTAATCGAGTGGGTTGACGCCCTGTCGCAAAAACTGCGCCGCCGTTTCATGGTGCGCCTTGTGAAGGGCGCTTACTGGGACACGGAGATAAAGAGGGCTCAGGAGCGTGGGTTGGAGGATTTCCCGGTCTTCACCAAGAAAGCTGCAACGGACCTTTGCTATCTGGATTGTGCGCGCAAGCTTCTTTATGCACGCCCCCGCTTATTCCCGCAATTCGCTACCCACAATGCGCATACGCTGGCCAGTATTCTGGAAATGGCTGGCGACACAGAAGGCTACGAGTTCCAGCGCCTGCATGGCATGGGCGAAATACTCTATAATCTGGAGATGACAATAGAGGGCGTACCTGCCCGCATTTACGCCCCAGTCGGGGGGTACAAGGATTTGCTTGCCTATCTTGTGCGGCGCTTGCTGGAAAACTCGGCTAACTCTTCATTTGTTGCGCAGGTAGCAGACGAAAAAGTGTCTATGGATGAGTTGTTGCGCTCACCACAGGATGAATTGAGCGAATTGATCTATCGCGAAGGCACAGCACGGCAGAAACTGATCCGGTTGCCTGCAGAAATGTTCGATGACAGGGCGAACTCTCAGGGCGCAGAGTTTGGGTATACGCCGCACCTTGAAGCACTCTCTGCGGCAACCCGTGAGTCAGCTACTGGTGTGTCGGTTGCCTCAATCGTCAATGCTACACCTCTTTTCAGTGCCGATGCCGCAAGCGATGAGATTATCAATCCGGCGACCGGTGTGAGTCTTGGCTCTGCCGCAAGTCTTGGTGCAGGGCAGGTAGACAAAGTGTTTGAAGCAGCCCGTGCCGCGTTCCCTGGTTGGGCCACTACACAGGTGCAGGTGCGCGCTGACATCTTAAGGCGGTTTGCTGGCCTGCTTGAAAGGAACCGGGACGGCTTTTTGTCCCTGCTTGCCGCAGAGGCAGGCAAAACTATGGATGATGGCCTCGCGGAAATACGTGAAGCTGTTGATTTCTGTCATTACTATGCAGTCGAGGCGGAAAAAATTTTCGATGCTGATCCAACCTTGCCCGGTCCGGTGGGGGAAGCAAACAGACGTCATTTAACGCCGCGTGGTACATTCGTTTGTATCTCACCCTGGAACTTCCCATTGGCAATCTTCCTGGGCCAGATCACGGCGGCACTTGCCTGTGGTAACACTGTCGTTGCAAAGCCTGCGGAGCAAACCCCGCTTGTTGCTCATGCGGCCATCAGTTTGTTGAAAGAAGCGGGCTTACCTGACGGTGTCTGTAATCTCGCTATCGGCGATGGAGCAGTGGGACGCAAACTTGTTGAGCATTCCGCTGCTGCCGGTGTGGTCTTCACGGGCTCAACAGCAACCGCGCGTCACATCAACCGGTCTCTGGCAGAAAAGGACGGCCCTATCGTCCCGCTCATCGCCGAGACTGGTGGCATCAACGCTATGCTTGTCGATTCAACGGCCCTGCCAGAGCAGGTAGCAGATGATGTTGTTATGTCCGCATTCCGCTCAGCCGGACAGCGCTGTTCGGCGTTGCGTCTTCTGTTCCTGCAAGAGGATGTCGCTGATCATATGCTTGAGATGATTATCGGTGCAGCAAAAGAGCTGCGTCTGGGTGATCCAGCCTTGATGGGTACAGATGTTGGTCCTGTGGTAGATGCAGAAGCGCAGGCAAATCTGAATACACATATTGCAGAGATGAAAGACAGAGCGCGGCTCGTCTGGTCAGGCGAAGTGCCGGCTGGTGTAGCCGGGTCATTCGTACCGCCACATATTTTTGAACTCTCCTCTTTTACTGACCTGCAATCTGAGGCTTTTGGGCCAATCCTGCATATTTGCCGTTGGTGTGCGAATGATCTGGATAAGGTGATTGGCGCGATTAACAGTACCGGATACGGCTTGACGTTTGGCTTGCATTCCAGGCTTGAGACGTTAGCGGATTATGTTGTGCCACGCATTCATGCAGGCAATATCTATATCAATCGCAATACAATTGGCGCCATAGTTGGGGTGCAACCATTTGGCGGTATGGGGTTGTCCGGCACAGGCCCCAAGGCTGGCGGTCCATTATATCTGACCCGCTTTGTAGAGGAAAAAACTGTCTCCAATAATACGACTGCGGCAGGCGGCAATGCCAGCCTTATTGCCATGGCGGATTAGGGAGAATGTTTACGGGGTATCCATAGCCAGAATAATCTGGCTATAGCCTTTGACCAGCTGGCCCATGTTCTCGACAGAGATGCGTTCATTGGTGCCATGAAAGCCAGCAAGATCTTCTGCTTTCATCACCATCGGCGCAAACCGATAGACATTATCAGTGATGGCGGTGGCATAACGGGCATCCGTTGCGCCAAGCACAAGAAAGGGTGCCACAGGCGCGCCATCGGAGATCTCACTTGCAACACTGGCAAGTACTGCATATTGCCGATTATCAGTAGGGGATACTTTTGGTGCACTGTTACTCTCAATTCCATCCGTCAATGGTTTGATTTCAATGCCAGGGATATCGCTCGTTACCGTCCTTATGTGAGCAAGCACACTTTCGGCGGTGTCATTGGGGTGGATGCGGAAATTGACAACCGCTGTAGCGCGTTGTGCAAGCACATTTTCCTTGGCGGAGCCTTGCAGCATTGTTGGGGCCGTTGTGGTGCGGATCATGGCATTGGCGCTGGGGGATGTTGCCATCTGTTTTTCAACCTGCCCGCCAAAGAGCCATAGATTCGCCAATGCCATGCGTGTCTGAAAGGGCAAATCCGGCGAAGCTGTGTGAAACAGATCAGACACGGGCGGCTTGGAAAAATCTGTTGGCAGTTGGTTCTCGTCTAATGCAACCACGGCTCTGGCAAGACGAACCGCCGCACTGTCACGTGGCGGGGTTGAAGAATGACCACCGAGGCCAAGAGCCGTAATCTCGACACTCATATATCCCTTTTCCGCGATACCAATGAATGCCATTGGCTTACCCGTTAGCGGTGATTGGTCGATAATCAGGGCGCCTTCATCAAGGGCCATGAATGGGCTAATGCTCCGAGATTGCAACAGGGCAACAGCCGCCTCTGCCCCACTTCCGGAGACTTCTTCGTCGTGCCCAAAAAGAAGATGGATGGTTCGTTGTGGCTTGAAGTCATTCCGGGCTAACGCCTCAATCGTTTCCATAATGGCGACGAGTGAACCTTTGTCATCAATCGCGCCACGTCCATATATGTATCCATCAATAATCTCGCCACTGAACGGTTTCCCCGTCCAGTCCTTTTCTGTGCCGATATTAACTGGCACTACGTCTTGATGCGCCATCAACAGTAATGGGGCGAGCTCAGGATCGCTGCCCTGCCATGTATAAAGTAGTGTTAGCCCACCCGGCACGATTTCGCGGCTCATCACTCCATGCGCTGCCGGATATGTCTGAACAAGCCAATCATGCAAGTCCAACCACGGGCCTTCCTGTCCCGGCCTTGGGTCACCGGCCAGGAGCGTAATTGTCTTGAAGCGCATAGCTTCAGCCAGATGTTGCGCTGCTTGTGCAACATCAATAGCCGGTGTTTCAGGCAGCGGAACCTTCGCGATACTGTCACTTCCATCGGAACCGTACGTGAACGTACGGACAAGGATGACACTGATAACGAAGAGTCCAAACACTAAGAGAAGGCCTGCTCCAATTAAAAACTTCCGCATAACGCCCTCTATTTTCTATAGCCTATCTAAGTTTAGGCCTTAATTCATCGCAGGCCAGTTGGTAGTTCTGCTCGCAAGACTGAATGAAATAATCAAGCGCGATGCCCTCATCTTTTGCTGTACCCTCGCCAATACGGTGCAGATATCCCGCAAGAAAGCAGCCTTCTGCGTCTCCTAATGTGCAGGCGCGCCCAAGATAGTATACGGCAAGCTCGGGATCTTTCGGGTCGTTTTCTCTCAGGCGCGCACCAATATATCTGCAGCCAGACGGAATCTCACCGTCACACGCCAGTCGATAAAATATTCGAGCACGCAAGGGATCGGGGTTGGTTGCGATGCCATAGTCAACCATCAAGCCAAAATTGAAACAGCCTCCTGGTTGGCCACCATTGCAGGCTTCTTCGAACAGGCGATGCGCTTCGGGGTACCGCTCTTCGTCGAAAGCTTTTCGTCCTGCAGCGAATGCCGCAGCAGGATAGTCGCTACTGTTTTGCGCCAGCGCAGGGTAAGCAAGGATTTGGACTATCAAAACCAGAAGTGCGGATACAGATAAAATATTTCGAGTTGCAGGCATCGCTGATGTTTCACACATAAATAACTTAGTTATCGTTGTCAGTTTTGGGTCTGAATGCTTCGAAAGCGAGGCCGCCTAGCCCCCCGGCGAATACCTGAAAGAGAAAACCCAGATCAGAGCGCGCGCCGCCAATTGGCACAGTACCAAATTGCGCTTCCATAAGGCTCAGGGCGGTGTAAATGGCCGTTGCGCCAGCAACGGGATAAGCAATCCGCGCCAAAAACGGAATGATCGCCTTGACTAGTGATGCAACGAAAAAAGCGAATGCGAATGCGGCCGATATAACAATCCCGTATTGCCATGTGCCCAAAATATCAGCCCAGCTTGTTGAGATGCGCTGCTCTAGGGTGATTGGCGCGCCAAGAGCAGCCAGGTCCTGTAGTACGAAATGGGTCGAAAAGGCGCTGGCGAAGGCGTAGCCCACTAGCGCAGCAACCAGCCAAGCGAAAACGTTTCCAAAAAATCTCATGACATTCCACTCATTCACATACGACAACTAATATCGCTTTTCCCATCAGGCATGCTAAGTCAACATCAGTGTCAAACCAATAGCGTAATGCAAATGACCACAAAGGCAGGATGTTATGATTAAATTCCGCATATTAGCTCCTCTCGTACTTGCAACCAGTGTGGCTGGGTTTTCAGCCGCTCCGTTGGCGCTTGCTGATTCCGGGCAGCTGAGTACTGAAATCGGTGATGCGCCTGCTGCGCCTGTCACCTATGAAATCACTGAAATTGCTGGTGGTCTTGAGACGGCAGCATCTATCGCTTTTCTACCTTCGGGGGACATGTTGGTCGCCGAAAAGGCGGGTCGGTTGCGCGTGATCAGGGATGGGGAACTGCTTTCCGAGCCAGTTTCGGGTGTTCCGGAGGTGCATTTCAGGAGCCAGGCCGGCCTGTTTGATGTGGTTTTACATCCCCAATTTGAGCAGAATGGTGTCCTTTTTCTCGCTTATGCTCACCCTGAGGGCCGACGCAACACGCTAAGGCTCGCAAAAGCGCGTTTTGAAGCAACGGATGGCAGCGGGTCGCTGCAAGATCTTGAGGTAATTTTTACGGGTGAGTCATGGCGTACTACCTCTGCCCATTATGGGGGGAGGATTGCTTTTCTTGATGATGGCACGCTTTTACTGACCACGGGCGATGGATATCGCCATCGCGAGGAAGCTCAGAAATTAGATAACCACTTTGGTAAGATTATTCGCCTTAACGATGATGGCAGCGTGCCTAATGATAATCCGTTCGTCGATACGGAAGGCGCCCTGCCGGAGATCTGGTCCTATGGGCATCGTAATCCGCAAGGGCTTGTTTTTGATGGGAAAAACGATGTCGTTTATGCACACGAGCATGGTCCCCGTGGTGGCGATGAGGTCAACATAATCGAAAAAGGCAATAATTATGGTTGGCCAGTGATCTGTTACTGCATCGATTATTCCGGGGCGCAAATTACGCCATTCTCGCAGATGGATGGTATGGAACAGCCCGTTGTCCATTATGAGCCATCAATCGCCCCCTCCGGCTTCGCGATTTATGATGGGGATCAGTTCCCCGATTGGCGGGGTGACCTTTTCATTGGTGCATTGGCCCACGAACACGTGCGTCATATCAGTTTAGAGAGTGGCCAATTCGGAGCCCAGCAGGAGCACTTTGGTGATCTTGGTGTGAGGATTAGGGACGTACGGTTCGGGCCAGACGGCTTGATGTATGTTCTCACCGATAAATCTGACGCTAAGGTGCTTCGGGTTACCCCAAAGTAAGTCGCGTTAACCAGGCCTTATAGTTCGGTAAGGTGGAATTTAACCCACCGTTAACCACTTGCAAAGTCAGGCTTTCTGGGCGAGACAGTCCAGACGCTTTTTAGCGGTGTATTGATGGTGGGGTTGAAGGGGCTCAATATGAGGCTCGTCACGCTGACTGGCTCTGCCAGCGGCATCTCCAGAAGCATAACGGGAGTATCTGATGGCTAAAGTTCGTCACCAGTCAGTGAGCATTAACATGAAAAAAAATAACACGGGCCAAGCACTTCGCATGGCTCTTTTGCTCGGTGCCAGCTTTGCCGCCCCAAGCCTGCTCACGGTCGCCCATGCTCAGGTTACCGAAACTGGTGACCGAACAACGCCCATAAACACATCGACTGCCGACGATGGTGAAGCAGCGGACGTCATTCTTGATGGCACAGTGACTGTTGAGGATGGCACAGCCGTATCTGTCGACTCCGACAACACATTCACAAATAATGGCACGATCACCGTAAATGCGTCTGATGACAGTGTCGGAGTATTGCTGGGCGCTGGTTTTTCAGGTGGGTTCACAAATTCCGGAACGATCACGATGGAGCAAAGTGACGCCCAACGGGACGAGGATGCGGAGGGTGACACCCCCCCTGACTATAATGATAACCGCGCTGCCATCCTTGTAGGCTCAGGCGGAACCTTTACAGGAGATATTCTGCTTGAAGCTTCGAGCCGTGTTAATGTTTTCGGCGACTTGTCTGCGGGCTTCCGCGTTTCTGGCGATCTTCTCGGCAATACACAAATTGACGGTGATTTCAGTGTTACCGGTGCGGGTTCGCAGGCAGTAGATATATCTGGCAATGTTACAGGCGACATTGTTTTTGGTGCCGGTAGTTCAATAATAGTACTAGGAGCCGGTAGTTCAGGTGTGGTTGTAGATGGTGATGTGGCTGGTGCCTTCATTTTCGGTGGGGCCATGCAAGTTACCGGGTATACTGATCTTTCACCGGATGATGATGGTGATGATGAGCAAGTTGCGTTACAAGGAGGCGCGGCAATTGAAATTAATGGCGATATAACCGCGGGTGTCCTCATTAATGGTGCATTGCCAGATGGTCAATTGCCCGAGGTTGAGGAGGGCGAAGATCCAATTCTAAATCCAGTAAGTGCATCCGTGACTTCGCGGGGTGGGTCTCCTGCCATTAGGGTGTCGGGCTCCACATTAGGTTTGGTTGAGAGTTCAGGGTTGGTTAATAACGTTGAGCTTGCTGACCCCGACGCTTACGGTGATTTTGGTTTTATAAATCGCGGCGTTATCACTTCCCAAGGACTCTATGACGGTGTTCAAACTTTTGGGATTGTCATTGAAAATTCGATAGTTCAGGGCGGGATAAGAAATGATAATATCTTGCGAACCCTTGCCCAAAGTGCGGATTCTACTTCACTTCTAATTGACAATACACAGGCTTCATCAATCTTAACAGGCGGTATAATTGAGTCTCAAGTGCGTGGGACTGCCGTGGATACTGAAACTCCGTTCTCGGCAATTGGGATATTGGTTCAAGGCTCGTCGGTTGTAGAGAGTATCACGAATACTGGCATCATTAATTCTATTCTAACAAGCGACACTGGTGAAGCTGTTGGTGTGCGTGACATGTCAGGTTCAGTAACTAGTTTCTTTAATACAGGTGTAGTGGCCGCCAGATCTCTTGATGACCTTGGCACGGATAACATTTTGGATGATCCTGCTACTCCCGACCAAAATGAGGCTACGCCAAACGTATCCAATATTTCATTGGATTTCTCTGTGAATACGTCGGGCGTAACTATTACCAATACGGTTTCAGACTCTTTTACTGGGACTCTCGCAGATCGGGCAAACTTCGGTAACGTCATTGGTGATGTGCTTACAGGATCAGGGGACGATTCGTACATTGCGGACGCTGGCTCAACAGTTGGAAACCTCTCGCTGGGGCTCGGTAATGATCTAGTAGACCTGTCAATGACGGCCTCGATTGAGGGTAATGTTGAATTTGGAGGTGGTAATGACACCTTCAATCTCTCGAATTCTTCTATTTCAGGTGATGTCTTCTTTGGTGATGGTAATGATACTTTGAACCTAAGTAACGCTTCAACTTTTGATGGTGTATTGAATGATTCCGACGGTCTGTTGAGTATTAGTCTCGCAACGGACTCCGTATTGAATATCCGTAATGCGGACACAATCGGTTTGTCCACGCTGTCAGTTGATGGCACTTCTACTCTTGGCGTTGCCATTGCAGATCAAGGCACTGGTTCTACAACACTGGACATCTCCGGGCTTGCTAGCTTTGAAACAGGAGCAACTATTAAACCAATTTTTTTGGGGGGCGTACCTTCAGCTAACGTAAACACGTTTGATATCATTTCTGCGGGAACACTGAATGCAGATATTGTGGATCTAAACGCTAATTTGCAAAATAGTTCTGATACTCCTTTCCTATTTAACTTCAGTCTGGACAATCCTGATGGAACAAATGATCTCGTTCTTTCTGTTAATCGAAAAACCACTGGAGAACTTGGTATTGCTGCAGCCTTGGCTCCTGCACTGGACCCAACAATTGAAGCTTTGAATCGTGACCTGGACCTCGGCGTGCTGATTTTTAATCTCTCGAGTCAGGAAGAGTTTCAGGAAGCGTTTGGTCAGTTAGTCGCTGGCCCCCTCGATGCGCCACTAGCATATGCCCGTGCTCAGACCAATTCTGTAACCAGCATTATTACTCAACGTTTGGATATGGCTCGTAATAGCGGTGATTACGGACGGACTTTCTGGCTCCAGGAAGAGACATACTTTGTGAATCGTGATGAAGATGAGGCATCAAACGGTTTTGACGGCGGCGGGTTCGCGGTAGCCGCTGGTGTTGATATGAGTGTTAATGATACAATTGATGCAATTGGTCTTAGTGCTTCCTTCTCATCAGCTAGGTATGATGAACAGACTGGTGAAGATTTCCCATTCAATCGTGTTACATATGGTCTTGGTGCTTATGGTGCAGCATCCATGGGTAAGTTACAGATAGATGCCCGCGCAGAGTATTCTTGGGCTGACAGCGACTCAGAGCGCAATGTTATCATTGGAGGGCAGCGACGTCGTGCTGATGGTGAGTGGGAAGGAACACAAATAGCTGCAAGCGGCCGTGTCTCTTATGAAACTGACCTACGTGGCTATGCAGTAGAACCTTTTGTGAGTATGGACTATCTCTCTCTTGAGGAGGATGCTTATACAGAGACAGGTGGTCAGGGAATCAATCTTGTTGTGGCAGATCGCGAGGCCGACAGCCTTCGCACTAATATAGGTGTTAAAGCCGGGAAAGTTTTTGAAATTGAGCCTAACGCCTATGACACTGGAATACCTGGTACAATTCATCCGCAATTTACACTCGCTTGGTCTCAAGAACTGATTGATGATGATATCGAGGCTACCTACACGTATGAAAGCGGTGGGGAGAGTTTTACATTATTCTCAGAACCTGAGGATGGAGCAGCGATTCTTGGTGCTGATGTCGCGTATGAAAATGAGTATGCCAAAGTTCATATTGGTGCGTCTGGTACATTCGGTGACACAACAGACGTGTTTATCCTGAGAGCCGGTGTTGGCTTGAAGTGGTAGTCTGATTTTTAAACATACTGATTATTTGCAGCTCAAAAGATCAGGGCTGCCGGATGTATAATGTATGAAGGCAAATGACCTGACTCTCCCGCCTGCGGCAAAGAAAATCGATACAGAGATAATTCAGCACGGACAAAAACGTCAGGATCCGTATAGCTGGATGAAAGACGAAAACTGGCAGCAGGTTTTGCGAGATCCTGCCATCTTGCGAAAAGATATTCGGCTGCACCTTGAAGAAGAAGCCGTTTATTACGATGCTATAACAGCTGACCTTGAGATGTTGCGACAGACCCTTGTGAAAGAGATGAGGGGAAGAATCAGAGAAGCTGATAGCACGGTGCCTGTGCCCGACGGTGAGTACTCATATTACTCCAGGTTTCGCGATGGAGGAAACTACAAGATTTTCTGTCGCATGCCACGTGATGGTGGTGAAGAGAGCATCCTTTTTGATGGTGACCTGGAAGGACGAAATAGTGATTTCTTCTCTATAGGCTGTGTTGTCAATTCGCCAGATCATCAGTTTTTGGTGCATGGAACAGATCGTCTTGGCTCAGAGTATTACGAATTGCAGCTGAGGGATGTCGCGACAGGCCAGGATGTTG
This sequence comes from Aquisalinus sp., assembly GCA_022763145.1. Classification (GTDB taxonomy): domain Bacteria; phylum Pseudomonadota; class Alphaproteobacteria; order Caulobacterales; family Parvularculaceae; genus Aquisalinus. The sequence continues at coordinate 19,382 of JALEGM010000095.1, forward strand.
GATCGCCTGTCATGAATACATCTGGCGAGATCGTTTGGGCATCAGACTCGCAAAGCTTCTTCTATATTGAACGAGACGATAATCAGCGCCCCAAGAGAGTCAAGCATCATATCATTGGTAGTGCTCCTGATGCAGATCGTATTGTCTATGAGGAATTGGATGATGGGATGTTTCTCAGTATCGGCAAAACGACTAGTGGAAAGTTTATCCTTATTCGTATCGGTGATCAGGTCACAACAGAAGTTCGCTTCATTCCTGCAGATAATCCATCTTTGAGCCCAGTTATCCTTGCGCCTCGTATTATCCATGAAGAGTATTATGTCGATCACCATGCTGATTGGTTCTACATTCGCACTAACCATGGGGAGGCTGTAGATTTTCAAATCATGCGTGCGCCAGTTGAGATGCCATCTCGTGAAAACTGGGAGACAATAATACCTCATAACGAAGGTACGCT
>JALEGM010000096.1 GCA_022763145.1 Aquisalinus sp.
GTCAGCATAGCCTCCTTTAGCGAAAGCCCTGATAAGGTTGAGCGTGGCTGCTGATTGCCCATAGGCTTTCAGGAGACGCTGTGGATCAGGCACCCTGTCCTCTGGCGTGAATGCCATGGCATTGATATTGTCACCCCTATAACTAGGCAATGTCACCCCATCTATGGTTTCTGTTGGCGAGGAACGGGGTTTACCGAACTGGCCAGCCATCCTCCCCACTTTAATAACCGGCATAGCCGCGCCATAAGTGAGGGCCACGGCCATCTGCAACAGGACACGGAACGTATCCCTGATATTGTCAGGGTGAAACTCCTTGAAACTCTCAGCACAGTCTCCCCCCTGCAGTAGAAAAGCACGCCCCTCCGCCACATCAGCCAAACGCTCTCGCAGCGTTCGAATCTCACCAGCGAAGACCAGAGGTGGATAAGACGTTAGTTCCTGCTCCACAGTCTCAAGAGCAGACGGATCAGGATAGTCTTCAGGAATATGCTTCTTTGGCTTTGTGCGCCACGTATCCGGGCCCCAGTTTTGTGCGTTGCTGGCCATATTCTGCCTCATTCCAGTTCTCTTTAGGTGTTTTATGCCAAATCTGGCGAATAGCAATATACCGTAGCGCAGGCCCGTTAACGCATCGTCGCTGAAAGTAGAAAATACATGAGACTACCAATTTAGGTCACGCATCGGTGACTGGTCGTCACATTTGAAGCGATGTATGAACTGGTTATCAAGGATTAAGAGGGATCTCATGAGGAAAAGCGTTATATCGGTCGCCATGGCTGCAGCTCTTGGCATTTCAGGCACCAGTCTACCCGCGAGTGCCCACGTAACGGTTGCACAAAGCGATGATGTCATCATTACAACGACTGAACTTGGTGACGGCCTGTACATGCTGGAAGGGCGTGGCGGTAATATCGGTATATCCGTCGGACCTGATGGCGTCTTCATGATTGACGATCAGTTTGGCAACATTGCTGATAAAATCTTAGCGGCGGTTGCTGAAGTAACGGATGAGCCCGTCAGTTATGTACTGAACACACACTGGCATGGAGACCACACAGGCGGTAACGCAGCCATGGCGGCTGAAGGAGCAACAATTCTGTCTCACGATAATGTCCGTAAACGTCTCAAACAGAGTCTTGAGGTGAAAGGTGAGCTGGAAGACGGTAAAACTTCTCTACCAGTACTGACTTTCTCAGATACGACGACGTTCTTCTGGAATGATCACGAAATACATGTGTTCCATTTCCCCAACGCTCATACAGACGGCGATGCTCTCGTGCATTTTAAAACAGCGAACGCAATGCATTTGGGCGATACCTTGTTCGCCGGCCTCTATCCTTTCATTGACCTGGACTCTGGCGGCACTGTTGCAGGATACATCGCCAATCTCGAGGCAGTCGCTACACTTGCAGATGACGAAACCAAGATAATCCCAGGACATGGTCCACTCTCTGACAAAGCAACTGTTCTCAGCACAATTGAGATGCTGAAAGATACACGCGCAGCAGTGAAAGACCTTGTCGATAAAGGCCTCAGCGAAGATGAGATCGTTGCGTCTGACCCGCTGGCTCCATGGAATGATAACTTCAGTTGGCAATTTATTGATGGCGAACGGATGACAAGAACACTTGTGCGAGACTTAACGAAGTAATCAAAGCTTCAAAGGCACGTTACGCAAATAGCGTCACCGTGCCATCTGTTTTTCTATAGTATACCTTCCAGCAGCCTACGGTTGGGCACTTACAAAAGGAAGTCGTCAATCACATCTTCTACATTTGTATTAAGGATGGTAAGAGTGTCATCGACGAGAGAAAAGACTACGTCAGCCCCGACCTGCTCAAGGAAAAAACCGACAACACTAGTGGAAGAGAAGCCGTAACTGCTAAGATCAATCTGATCTTGACCATCCGTAAAGTCTATTACGGTTACCTGATCATCTCCTTGTGCAAATACAAATATATCCGCTCCGGCATTACCGCTTAATTGGTCCGTACCACGCCCCCCTGAGAGAATATCATTATCCGCGCCACCTGAGAGAATATCATTACCACGGCCACCGAAAAGCTCATCATTGCCGCTTCCACCGAAGAGCGTGTCCCCACCAATCTCACCAAACAAAATATCATCACCAGCGTTGCCAGACAGCTCATCCCCTCCGTCACCACCGAACAAGGTGTCGTTGCCAGAACCACCAGACAGTATATCCCTCCCTTGTTCCCCAAGAAGACGATCATCTCCGGCATTTCCGAACAGAAAATCATTATCCATGCCGCCAAAAATCAAATCGCTTCCGGTACCCCCGGAGGCGTTATCCGAGCCGTTACCCCCACTCAATCTATCGGCGCCGCTACCACCATTGATTGTATCATTACTATTGCCACCAAAAATAGTGTCCCTGCCATCTCCGCCTTGGATTGTATCATTACCATTCCCACCGTGTATTTCATCACGGCCATCATTACCAAAGAGGAAATCGCTCTGATCACCACCATCGATAAAATCATCGCCCGAGCCACCGCGGATATTATCTTGACGCGCTCCACCAAAGAGCTGATCGTTACCAGCATTACCCTGAATTTGGTCACGACCGTCGCCACCTTGTATTGTATCGTTACCAAAGCCCCCAAAGAGGCGATCGTTACCAGCCCCTCCGACGATTATGTCGTCACCACCAAAACCCAGAATGTCATCGTCATTGTCAGTTCCTTGAAGAGTATCGTTTCCAGAACTGCCAAGAAATTGAGATGAAGAAGAAGCTAATGGACCAGCAAGTCCCATAATTGAGGAGTCTTCCTCTCCCTGCACAATCGGATCTTGATCTACCATAAAAACCACCTTGCTATTTCAAGTCTTGGTACCACGATTTGCTATTAGCATATGCATTAATAGCAACAATTATACCATTAAAGCATAGCCTGATAGGCATAGCTAACTACGGGGAACTTACATCAGCAATCGACTTTACATGGTGACGGACACTCAGTCACAAAACGCCAACATATTGTCTATAAATTAAATTGCGATATCGTCCTGTAGCAAGGCAATTGTAATGCTGTTGACAATAAGTGAATCAGTATCAAGAGAAAAAACGACATCTCCATTAACTTCCGTCATCAGAGTAGTCGCTTCGCTAATGTCTGCAAATCCAAATGCCGTCAAGTCGAGTACGTCCTGCCCGTCCTGGAAATCTAAAACTTGAACTTGCTCGTGACCAGTTGCGAAGATGAAAGTGTCTGTGCCATCCTTTCCGAGGAGAATATCATTACCCGCTCCGCCTGAGAGGATATCATCACCACGTCGACCATCCAGAAAGTCATCACCTTCACCTCCAGAAAGCACGTCATTACCAGCACCACCCACTAAAGTGTCGTTTCCAGCTTCTCCGTTAATGGTGTCACTGCCCCCGTTACCGCGCAGTACATCATTTCCATCACCGCCAAATATCGTGTCAGAAAGACCCCGACCTGCGACAATGTCATCTCCACCTCCCGCAAAGATGTCATCACTGCCACGACGGCCTGATATTATGTCATTTCCATCACCACCGAAGATATCATCACCACCATCGCCGCCGATCAATTCGTCATTGCCGATACCACCTTCAATCAAATCACGACCGCCGCCGCCTTCAATTAAGTCGTCACCATCGTTACCAAAAAGGCTATCATCGCTACCATTGCCAAAAATGGTATCATTATCAGCACCACCTGTGATCGTATCAGATCCTGATCCACCCGTTAGACTATCCTCTCCAGCACCGCCGGATATAACATCACGCCCAATGCCACCACTGATAATGTCATTACCATCTCCCCCATCTAAAGTCTCCTCTCCTGAGGAGCCTGTGATTATATCATTGAACGCAGATCCAATGACAATCTCAAAATTTAAAAGAGTGTCACCATCACTTTCACCACCAATGCTCCCCCCCGTACCAAGTGTAAGATTAACATCAATACCGGTTGCAATATTATCACTGTAGTCTACGGTATCGATTCCATCACCACCATCAAGCTGATCAGCATCACCACCACCGATCAATATATCATTTCCGGCACCACCTGATAAAATATCGACTGCTAATCCGCCAATTAGAACGTTGTCCTGGTCATCACCTGTAATTATATCGTTGCCAGAACCTCCAGTAATGTTCTGTATGTCATCGAATATCTGTTGTACGCCATCTACTGTACCAATCCGTGTAGACAAATCGACTGTTATATTTAGCGCACCCAGCGTATCATACAAAACAGTATTGATCCCGCCTCCACCAAAGTAACGATCACCGCCACCATTGCCACGCATTAAGTCGTTGCCGCCATTCCCGTAGATATCATCATCGGATACTGTTCCTTCAAGAAGGTCATTACCATCCGTACCGTAGATAACGGCGTCTACGTCAATTGAGGTGCTAAGAGAATTCAGCCCATTTGCAAGGTTCCCTTGCGCAGGATTAAACAACTCGAGAAACAGGCTACCTCCAGCAAAATTGATGATGCCGGTGTTACTGTCTGCTGTTAGAACTTGACGTATATCTATCAGTTCTGACCCCGAAACATCATTTGGCCCGATAGTCGCACGACCACTGAAAGTCTCGGTCCCAGCCTCATTCGTTATTCTGTACCCAACACCTGTATCCGTATTTTGGAATGGGCTGTCCTGTGGGACGGTGAATGTAAGCGTCAGTCCATTCTCAGAAATAGCTGTTTCTTGCACCAAAGAAATGGTTGGAAAGGCCACATCTCTAAAAGGATTAGTAACTGAAATGTCAGTCGGGAAAGTGAGGTTATCATAGCCAATATCAGCCAATACTGCGAGTTCAGCTAAGCCAATTGTAGTCTGATCGCCACTAACCACGTTGGGGTTCATTAAAGCAACGGCGAGGTCATTGGGTACGTCAGTGATTTTATTTCTTGTAAAGTGAGAAATATCCGATCCTTCACCAGACTGATTTTCGAGTGCAACTTTTTCCCCGTAAACATTAATAATATTCTGCCCTGTAAAAAAGGGTGTATTGTTTCCATCAAACTCTATGAGTTCGTCATAGGTTGTTGCAATCTCACGCACACCGGTTGCACCACCAAAGTCGAAAGTAGGCTGAACACCATCTGCTTCGAAAAAGCCCGCGAACCCCAGACCATGACCAATTTCGTGCGTAAGAACTGAGACGAAATCTATTGCCCCCACTGGCACCTCTCTGTTATCGTCTGTCTCGAAAAAGGCATTAGAACTTTCTAGAAATCCTGTATTAACATTTACATTAAGATCAAAGTCTGCACCATTTGTATCTTGACCTGTGGTCAATTCAATCTGTGTGCCTGGCGCAAATACCAACACACCATTTTCATTTTCAGCTTGAAATTGAAGATCACCTGCACCCGCACTTGCGACAGTTCCCTCCCCTAAATCATCTATTGAGACTGAAACCTCAATAGAGGCACCTGTCGCCCCAGTAATAAAATCGCCCCATATGGCCAGCGATTTTTCTGTAACGGCTTGTACGTCAGAGATGAAATCATCAAAAGTGATATCGCCAGAATCGTTTGTGACGACTACTGAAAAGTCGAAATTACCACTAAACATAGCCTCTACCGGCGGTGTAGGTGAAGTTACGGCATTTGCAAAAATCGGATCTAGCTCAACCTCGCCATTAAAGTATGCATTTACGTCCGCAATATCACCATCATCCAGCACAAGTTGCGCACCACAGCAACCACAGCAACCATCTTGTAGTTCAAATGGTTTCTTATGATCAAATGTAAGACCATCCGCATCGGCATCAAAAAGTGTCGTATAGTCTAAATACGTGAGTGCTACTGATGACCCGGTCTGAAATACAGTGCTGTTATCGAGATGGTTGGGTAACCATTGATGAGAATATGTTCCCGCAAATCCTTCAGCCTGCTCAATAGCATCATCTTTTCTAAGCACCTGCAGCATGATCTCCGCCTTTCGATTAAACGCCTATTATCGTGAATTATTAACTTATAAGCAAACTAGTGACCAGCCTCGCATAATCACAACTTTGCATGCCGAGCACGCAAACTGCTAGACTTTAATAGTTCCACTTTTTCGACACCCCAAACAACAATAAGGGTCAAATACGCACAAGCAGAAAACCGAAAGCCCTAAAAAGCAGCGACTTCTAGGGCCATCATGCTATCAGCACCGGTTTTTAGTTTCGCAAGATGCGCATCTGCTTCGGGCAGGATACGCTCCACAAAGTAGCGGCCGGTTACCAGCTTATTCGAATAGAAGGGATCACTATCTGACTGGTTCTCTACGGCAGATTTCGCCATTAACAGCCACATATGCGCAAGTGAGGTCAGACCAAAGAGGCAAAGATAATCAAATGAACCAGCACCGGCATTATCAAAATTCGCCATAGCGTTAGCTCCCATCCACTGGGTGGCATCAGCGAGTTTGGCTTTGGTGTCACGCAAACCATCAACGAACAACTGCAGATCTTCCTTACCATCAAGGTCCTCAATGAGCTGATCAATTTCGGCAAAGTATGTTTGCCAGCCACGCCCGCCATCAGCCATTAACTTGCGGCCGACAAGGTCAAGCGCCTGGATGCCGTTTGTCCCTTCATAGATTGTGGAAATACGACAATCACGGACGAATTGGGACATACCCCACTCCTCGACGAAACCGGAGCCACCGAAGAGCTGCAAGCTGTCATTCGTCGCGAGATAACCACGGTGTGTCAGATAGCCTTTTATGACAGGTGTGAGCAGCGCCATGTAATCTGCTGCCTTCTGACGTGTCCCCTCGTCTTCTGCCTTATGCTCCAGATCCGCCTGCAATGATGCCCAGAAAACAAGCGCGCGCCCCGCCTCAGTAAATGCTTTCGTATCCATCAGCATGCGACGCACATCAGGGTGGACGATAATTGGATCAGCTGGCCCATCAGGGTTTTTTGCGCCTGTAATAGAACGACTCTGCAAGCGGTCTTTCGCAAAGGCAGCTGCATTCTGATATGCAACTTCAGACGACGCATAGCCCTGCAGGCCAACACCAAGGCGTGCTTCGTTCATCATAATGAACATTGCGCGCATGCCTTTGTGCTCTTCCCCTACAAGGTAGCCCGTTGCGCCATCATAATTCATAACACACGTAGCATTGCCGTGAATGCCCATTTTCTCTTCAAGGCCGCCACATGAAACTGCATTGCGCTCACCCGGCTCGCCATTCTCATCAAGAATAAACTTCGGCACGATGAACAGTGAAATCCCTTTGATGCCTTCAGGTGCGCCTTCAATACGGGCCAACACAAGGTGAATGATGTTGTCAGACATATCGTGCTCACCGGCAGAAATCCAGATCTTCTGCCCACTGATCTTGAATGTCCCGTCTTCCTGCGGCACCGCCTTTGACCGGATTAGCCCGAGATCAGTTCCACATTGAGGCTCCGTCAGGTTCATAGTGCCGGTCCATTCACCAGAGGTCATTTTCGGCAAATAAGTTTGCTTCTGTTCCTCGCTGGCTGCCGCATGAATGGCGCGCCAAGCCCCACCGGAGAGACCCGGATACATCCCGAAGGAATGGTTGGCAGACGTTGTCATCTCCATTGTGGCGTAGGCCAGGAAAATTGGCAGCCCCTGGCCGCCATACTCAGGGTCCATTGCGATTGACCCAAGGCCCTGTTCACAAAACTGTTTATAGGCTTCTTTAAAACCTGTCGGTGTGGTGACGGAGCCATCGTCATGGCGGGTACACCCTTCCTTGTCGCCAACGACGTTCAAAGGTTGTACAACCTGCTCGTTGAACTTGGCCGCCTCTTCAAGCACCGCATCAATAAAGTCAGGTGTAGCGTCGGCAAAGCCTGGCAGATTGGAATAATTTTGCGTTTGCAGGACGTCGTGAATCAGGAACTGCATCTCGCGCACAGGTACATCGTAAATAGGCATTGTCTAACTTCTCCAGATCAGTTTGAGTCGGGCAATTGCCCGCTTGTTTTGAGCAGAACATAGTGTTGGCGTGCCCCTCGCGACAAGAAAATCGTGCAGCAAACACGCGCAGTTTTATATCATTTCCAGAATGTGGAGAGAGACTGCATCGGTAATGCAGTTTTTTGATACCAGACACTTCACCATCTGCGCGAAGCACCTTACCGGATATATGGTCGTAATATATAAGCAAAATCCGGATTAGCGGACGACAAACCGGCAAGGCTGACACGCATGAAATCGAATGTGCCGTGGAGTATCAAGGGAATCGATCCGGAAACCCGGGAGGTCGCCAAGAAAGCTGCGCGCGAAGCCGGGATGACGCTTGGCGAGTGGCTGAACAAAAACATTTCCACAATGGGAGAACCTGCTGAACGCCCAGCTGCGCAGCCAGAGCCAGGCGATAGGGTGACCCTGACGCAGTTGCAGCAGGTGATCAATTCTCTCAACCGCTTAAATGAACGCTTGAAGAACAATGAATTAGCCAGCCGACAGGCATTTACTAATCTGAACAATGGCTTGACGTCCGTTCTCGACCGGGTTCGTCGTGTTGAATCTGAGCGCCCTGTCGGCTCCGACGCGCAGCTTGCTGCGCGTGTCGAAGAGCTGGAAAAGGATGGCGGTGCCAAACAATACATTGAAAGTTTCGCTGCACTAGAAAAAGCCTTGCAGCACATGGTCGCTGATTTCGAGGCGACACGCGACGAAACACTGGCCCGTGTTGATGATCACGACGCCATTATCCGCTCCCTTAGTGACCAGGTCTCAGAGGCGGATCAAAAGAATGCCGCCGCTATAGACGAGGTTCGGGGGTTTCTCGATATTGTCACAGAGCAGTTGCGACAAACAGAAACCACCTCGAAAGCCCTGATGCAGGAAGCCAAAGCGGCTGCACAGTCTGACGATCAGGAGTTTATTGAGCTTACAAGCAACAAGCTCCGCATTCTAGGAACTGAGATCAAGCGCTCCGGGGATCAAATTCAGGCCCTTGAGAGCAACATCCACAAGATGACAGAAAAGCTTGAAGGTGCCGAACAGCGTTCTGCAGAAGGCATCAATAAGCTATCCGAGAAGCTGGAAGGTCTGCGCGATGACTTGTCGCGATTTGATCAGGAAAATGGCCAGGCGGCACGTGATGCCCGTGCAGCAATAACAGCCACGACCGACGCTGCAAACCAGCGCATTCAGGATCTGCACGGGTCTTTTCAGCGAATGATTCAGCGATTTGAGGGCGTAACTGATGGTGCGGAAGTTGCCCTTGAGTCAACATCGTCAGATAAAGCTAAGCCGCAAGATTCTCTTCAAACGGCCATGGCAGGCGCAGAGCGCCAAATGCCAGCTGAGGAAGACTTTGACGATGTCTTCGGGGCCGAAGAAGATGATGGCAGCGCCGTTCTGATAGAGCTGGATGTCGACCCTGACGAAGACGAACAACCGGCCCCTCCACCAGAGCCGACGGCTGACAAGCAGGCTTTGACCGCCAAGCAGAAAGTCATTTTGGCGGCACGCGCCCGGCGCAAAAGGTTGGAAAGAGACGCAGAGCTTGATGCACAAGACAGTTCACCCGAGGAACATTTAGACGAAGATAATGCTGATGAGCAGGTGACGCTCGTAAGCAAACCGGCTCCCAAGAACAAAAAAATCTCGGCGTTACGTCAAAAGTACGCGTCACGAGAGCGTAGCAGGCTACCTCTTTTCATCTTCGGTGGACTTCTATTGCTCGCGATACTGGTGGCCCTCTTCTTCATGCTCCGTGGAAATCAGTCTGGTGCCATATCTGCCGTGGAAGGCACTCAGGTTCTTGGGCCTGATGCAACGCCGATAACTACCGCGCCTGCTCCCGGCTCAAGTGCAACCGAGCTGACCGCTGACGAACAGTTTGTTCGCTGGCAAACTCTCTCTTCCATTGCAACAAATGAAGAAGAGGAGCGCCGGGCACTGATTATCCTTAAGCAATCTGCCAGCAGAAATTATCCACCCGCACAATACGCACTTGCTGAAGATTATCGCACCGGGCGGTTTGGCGACCAGAATGAAATCATGGCGCGCAACTGGTATCAAGCTGCCGCTGAAGGTGGTAATATTACAGCTATGCACAAGCTAGGGTCTATGTATGCACTCGGCGCCGGTGGTGCTCGCAATGAATCAACCGCCATCTCCTGGTTCGAACAGGCTGCAGCTTACGGCTATGTGGACTCCATCTATAATCTAGCCCTGATTTATGATCCTACAATTGATCTGGAAAGCAGCTCGGCTACGCCCAAAAGCACACAACAGGCCTATTACTGGTATGCTTTGGCAGGCAAGCTAGGCGATAGTGATGCGAACAACGAAGCAACGCGCCTTGGCCTTTTGCTACCTGCAGAGCAGCGCCGTCAGATTGATGATCAACTGGCAAGCTGGACACCGCGCCAAGCGATCGCTTCAGCGAACTGATTGGGCCTGTCTAAGAGTTCCAGCCTTAAGCCTGCGTCGTTGTGCTTTTAAGCTGCCCCTGTTCCTTCTCTTCTTTTGTGCTAAGTTTGATTTATTAAGCACCGGGGCATCAGAAGTAAGTTGAGTAAAACCGCCGCACCTCCCACTGTAATGGGTCCTCTTGAAGAGCGCGCCACCTGGCTGGCGTATGCCGGATTGCTGCCTTTTCTTGGCACAGCGCTTTATATCTGGTTTAGCCCCCTCATCTTCCCGGCAAATTACGCTTATGCCCTGCTTCGCTGGGAGCTGCTTTACGGGGCAATCATCTTGTCGTTCATGGGCGGGATCCGCTGGGGTCTGGCCATGTTGAACAACAAGACAATCAGTGACTACGTGACGCTCAATCAACTGACCAATTCCGTTATTCCGCCATTGATCGGCTGGCTTGCGGTCATTCCGGCCAATCTTATCCCGGGCATTGCGCCAACCTATGTGGTGCGGCACCTCATACTCTTGGTCGCGTTCGTGCTGTTGATGCAGGCAGATCGCAATGCGTCTCGCGATGGTTTTGCACCCGCCTGGTATGGTCCCTTGCGACTGAAGATCACCATGTTCCTCAGCTTGATATTTATCCTGTCGATGATGCGGATGATGAATCTTGGCTGGTAAACAGACTTACCCATCTGGTCGCAATTCTGATGACGCGACTTGCCAGACCTGCTCAGTCCCAAGCATCCAGACAGAAAAACCGTTCTTGAAGTATGGCTTATACGCCGGATCACAGACATTAAGACCACCCGTATAGGCACCAAATGCGGGCATTATCAGGCGCTCCCCATCTGTCATAAAGCAAGGCCTGCGAACAGATCGCCCGGCACGCCGCACTTTCGCTGCCGGATGCAAGTGCCCGGAAACATGCCACTTACCACTCTCGCAAGGCTCATGGCAAAATAGGAGGTTTCCCAGTTCAATCTCTTCACAAGCCTTGCCGTCAAGATATCTGGGTGGCGCCGGATCATGGTTACCAAGAATCCAGATCCACTCATGCCACTCCGTTAGCTGACGCAGCAAGTCCCGGTCTTGCTCACTCATGCGCGCTTCAGCCCCACCGTCATGGAATGCATCGCCAAGGGAAATAATGCGGCGAGGCTGCCAGTGATTGATAACCTCAATCATTGTCGTCAGGGTACGCCGTGTATCATAAGGCGGTAAAAACAGTCCCTTGCGCCCGTAGGAACTCCCCTTCTCAAAATGCAGATCAGAAAATACAAGGGTTTCTCCCACCGGCAACCATAGTGCTCCCGATGGATCAAAGACGACAGCCTGGCCAGCAAGGCTGCAAGCCGTTGAAGCATTCTGTTTGCGTGCAGTCAAAGTCATAGAGACAGATTAGGCAGAGTCAGAGAAAAACGCGAGCATAGCATAGGGGCCTCTAACCGCTATTCACGGGTTTTCAAAAGGCCGGATAGATCAGTTGCTAAACCGGATTATCAGGAAGTTGTTATCGATCCGGACCGGCTTGTCGTTGCGAGCACCAGGCAGATACCGGCGTGTTGACAAGGCTGTGCGTGCACGATCCATATAATCGCTCGTGGTGCCTTCTCGCCCCTTTGCATCCAGTACCTGAACATTGATCGGCCTACCGCGCTCAGAAATATCATAAGTAAGCGATACACAGGCCTCGCCATCTTCCTCTGCAATTAATGGCAAGGAAGATCCACTATAGCCACTCAGATATTCAGGTGGGTCAAACTCGACAAATTGCTGCGTTGGGCGGAAGCCGTGAGGTGCCTGGATAAACCCGTCTCCCGGAAAGGCACAGGCAACAGGCACAATTTCAGGCTCTTCCGGCAAAGGTTCCGGCTCGACCGGTGGCAAGATTTCAGGAGCAGGCTCCTCCCATGGCTCGGGCGTTGGCTCTACTGCCTCTGGCTCTACTTCCGGGGTGTCCAGAACCGCAATATCTTTCTCGTCTTCCCCGTTATTGGCCCCCATGAACCACATGATACCAGCAGCACCCGCAACCAGCAGGAGGATCGCAGCGACAGCAATAGTCCTGCTGCGATTGTTGTCATCATTTCCCGCCATTATCCCCAACTCCCGATTCTATCCTTAAAATCATACCAGAGCCATCTGCACCTGTCAGCAAGGTAGCAGATAAAGCTCGCCTCATTGATCTTTCATGGCTTGAAGGACCTGCAACGGCAGCAATTCAGGATCATCCACCCAATAATCATTTGTCGCTCCAAGGCGCACTACAACAAGTTGCTCTGAAGGAATCATATGCGTGTACTGCCCCTGAAAGCCGCGGGCCGAGAATGTATCTTCTGGCAGGGCAGCCAGCGTTTCGTCACTTTCACGTTGCGCATCAGTAATAATCCAGAACGAGGCGCCGTAGCCATTAGCACCGGACTGTTCCGTATGCTTTGTGACATAATCAGACCAATCAGTCGGAATGATCTGCTCACCACTGACCTGACCGCCATCAACATACAGTTGCCCAAACCGCGCCCAATCACGTGCAGTCGCCATCATGAAGGAACTGCCAACAAAAGTCCCGGACTGGTCCGGCTCGATTACAGCACTTGTCATCCCAAGTGGCAAAAAGAGCTCATCACGGATAAAATCATATGCGGTACGCAGATCACCGCCAATGGCTTCCTGAGCAGCTCGCATAGCAAGGACAGTGCTACCACTCATATATTCATAGTAGCTGCCCACGGGCTGATGCAGCTCACGCGTTGCAGAATAATGCGCACCATCTGGCTCAATAAACAACATCTGCGAATTCGGATCTCTGCCATTGTTCCGCTCAGTCATCAAAAGACCACTCGTCATACGCAAGAGGTGGTCAACCGTTATATCTTCCTGTGGGGCACCGGTACCGCGCCATTCTTTCAGGGCACCTGCCTCGGTCACATCGAGCTTGCCTTGTTGAACGAGAATACCAGCAATGGTGGCTGTGACACTTTTGGTCATCGACCAACCCGGCAGCCTAGTTGTTGCATCGATCCCGTCCGCA
>JALEGM010000097.1 GCA_022763145.1 Aquisalinus sp.
CGGTGTGGTGCGGCTCGATCGCCGGAAAAAGGCCATATTTCTTGGTCATAGAGATTGTCGCTGAGATTGAATGAGTGTTAGTGTTTAGCAAGGGCAAACAAAAGAACAAGCATCTTGTCCCCACAGTGCGGTCGCAGAGCGCTAAATGGGAACTTGAAGTGTTCAACGGACGGGCGTGTTTTGATCAATGAGTAGGGTTTCAAACCGAAGACTTATCGGTGCTTTTTGCAAGGTGGCCGTGGGTGGACTGGTGACGATAGCGGTAGCCAGTTGTGCTTCTGTAAAAATCGCAATGCCCGGTGCTGATACAAACAAAGAGGTCTCTCTTGCAGGCGTCAAAGAACGTGCAGCACTCGTTTCTGCAACCCGTCAGCTTGATAGAACACCTTGGCCAGCCATCACAGAAGCTGGTTTTACCGGTCGAATGATGTCTTCCTTATTCGGCGCTGAAGATTACAATGACGGTGTCACTAAAGAAGCCGCTTTAGAATCCTATGCGGATATGCTTGCGGCTCAGGCGAACCCGACAGCCACATTGATGCAAGATGCCAATACGAGTCTGCGCCAGGCGCGTCTGGTATCTGAGGCAGGCCGGCAGGCTGCTTATGCCATGAACCCGAGTTCAGACGACATTTCCGTTCTTGAAAGTGCGATCTCTGATGTGCGTGAGTCCCGCGACATGTATGTGGGGGCGCTCCGGCTGTTGCGAAAAAAGGGCTTCGACATAGACCGTACGACCGAACAGGATTTGAAAAAAGCTTTCACGCAGACAATCCAGGACATTGGTGCTTCTGCTGATATTGTTGCGGATCGGGTTTCTTCTGCTGCAACAGCGCAATATGCGAACGAGCAAAGTCAGCGCTAACCGCACTACGATCGCTCTGATTATCCGTCTTCTCTTTCCATAGCAACCTGACTGCGTTACGGAGCGCACAAAGGTCAAACTCGTTTCATGCTCCGTAATCCTGCTACCCTCTACACCGCTTTGTATGTCGGCCAGTTTCTGTTTTTGGGCGTTCAATTGCCCTTCTTTCCAGGTTGGTTGGAAGCACAAGGCATCACGGCGGGTATGATCGGCCTTGTGATGGGTGGTTCACTCATTCTTCGTCTGGTACTCGGTCCGATTGTCGCATGGTGGGCAGAAAGCCAGTCCGATCAGCGTAAAGCTCTGATGGCTGTCGCGGGCATGATGGCGATGAGTTCTATCCTATTGCTGATCCCACAGCCCATCTGGTCTATATGCATACTGACCATACTGGCGATTTGGGCCTTTGGCTGTCTTGTGCCGCTGTCGGATACAGCTGTTATGCGGGCAGACAAGGCAGGGCAGGTGAACTATGGGCAATCACGCGGCGCTGGCTCCTTGGCGTTTATCGTTGCTAATCTTGCCGGCGGTGTTCTGATAGCCAGCCATGGTGATAATGTCAGCGTGGTCTGGATGGCTATTGCAGCCAGCTTGACACTGCTGGTCGTTGTTATCCTGCCCAGGAGAACTGTTGAGTCTTCTCAAGATGTTGAAGCAGGCACCATAGTCAGGCCCCATCTTTCCGAGGCGATGCGTCTGTTCCGTTCTCGTTCATTTATCTTGATGCTGATTGCTGTCGGCCTGACACAAGGTACACATGCGGCTTATTATTATTTCTCTGAACTTCATTGGTCAGCCCTGGGGTATCGCAGTGACCTGATCGGCATTTTGTGGACACTTGGCGTTTTGGCTGAAATTATCGTGCTCTATAAAGGCCGCAGTTTCATTCGGCGCCTTGGCCCCGTTGCCATGATCTCAATAGGGGCGTTTGGTGCAATCATCCGTTGGCCTCTAACGGGTCTATCACCACCATTACCGGTACTTGTCGGGCTACAGTTACTTCATGCGCTAACTTTTGCCATGACCTATCTCGGTTCGGTTGAATTCATCGCCCGGGCCGTACCATCAGGCCTTTCCAATACTAGTATGACCATTGTTTCGACCCTTGGTGTTGGCGCATTGACAGGCCTGGCGGCCATTTTCGTTGGCTTCGTTTTTACAGCAGAAGCGCCTTTGCCAGCTTATTTGCTGATGGGCGGTATGGGTGCTGTAGGCTTTATCGCAAGTCTTCTCTTATCGCGCCGCTGGAATGGAGGACTTATCAATACTGCAAGGAGTTGAACGTCAAAGTGCTAGATATAAATTTGCTGACTACCGTCCCATTTTTCGCTTTTCTTGCCGCCATTTTCTTTTTGCTCAAGGTCAGCCCTGTGCAGACGTTTTTCGTATAAGCTTAAAAAAGCCTGGTGTGTTCCTGGCACGTCTTCCAGTTGTTTGAGGAAAGCCTGTCCCTCAGAAATATCGCCATCGCGCCATGCGTTGACAAGACCACGTTGTGTGTCCGCCATACGACGAAATGTCTTGCTGGCTTTCAGGAAAGGGTTGCCAACCAGACCATAGATTTGCCTTGGCTGCGGGTTATCATTAATGCGCAATGTATCCAGATCAAGAAAAGCGAAGTGATGCCGTAGAGCTGTGAAAACCGTCTCATCACAGACGATTGCGGGCCCATAAAGGCGGGAGCGCTCGCGCAACGTGCCGGCCAGGGCTACAGATGGGCCAATCACCGCATATCGGTTACGTGCCCCGCGCCCGACAGGCCCTGAAAAGCAGACATCACTTGAGATGCCGATCTCAAGGTGGCCCTGCTCATAAGCAGAGCCTTTTTCTTCATCAGCAATTCGTGCAATGGGGAATGCTGCCTTGGAGCTTTGCAGGTCACGCGCCAGCACATTCATGTCTTCGATCATCTGCAAGGCGCAGCTACAGGCGCGTTCGATATGATTTGGTGCGAGTTCCGGGACATTCCAGTAGCCGAGCAGACGACCATCCTCGCCATAATCAACAGTCCCGCCAAGCTTCAGAATAGTCTGACGCAGCTTATCATTTGTTTTGGCCCGAAACTGAATGTATTCATCCGGCTTCTCGAGAAAATCGGCAAGCATATCCTCCGGCAGGCGGACGGATGCGGACAGAACGGTGACTTGTCGCCGAACGCCATCAAGTAACTCACGGCCTTTCTGTTTTTGCAATTTGGCCATAGTTGTAGCGGGTAGGGCGCCGTGAAAGGCACCGCGCACTTTATCATCACGCAGCACGGAAGCTCCAAGGCTGCTCAGGCCATAGCCGATCTGTGCACCAATCATTGCCATGATAGCCGATGTAGGATCGATCAGCGTACCATTACTGGAAAAAACGAGCCATGTGGCGATCAGGGTCGTGACGCTGGCGAGCACGGCAAAAGTAGCACCGATCGCACCGGAGTAAAACAGGAGGCAAATGATGGCAGCAACACCGAGCACCAGCGCCAGCCCTGCTTCGAAAAAACCTGCCCAGCCAGGGCGCTGAAGGTTTGCCCCGTCTGCCAACTGATCTGCGACCAGCACATGGATTTGTGCGCGGGGCAAATCACCTCGCGGCGTTGGTACAAAGGCATTCCCGGAAACACTCTCACCAATAAACACAGTCTTGCCGTCAAGCGATTGACGCCAGCTGTTATTGCCAGAGATGACTCGCCATGCTGGAACGGTTGGTACAGATATATTCTGTGGAAAGTAGAGGCGTGTAGCGCTTTGTCGATCCAGCATGACCTCACTTCCGTCAATTGTTATGCTGGCGAGAGGGTGTCCGGCGTTATGCGTCAGGCTGTTATGTGTCGTCGCAAGAATTTCAGTATTCGCTGTGGTCAGAGCTCCAAGAGCTGTTGCCGGCACTGGCTCGCCATAAGCGTGCCAGACCAGCCTCGCGCGGCGAAAAATGCCATCGGGATCAAGCGGAAGGGCGCTGACGGTCACTTGTGATGTGGCCTCGATATTTTGTGAAAGGCTGCCATTGGGTTGGCTGACGGGCAGGGATTGCCCGTTTTGTGCCGGGCCCGTTTGGCGCAGCGACAGCCAGTCTGCATTGTCAAAGGGGGTGCGTGTCCATCCCTGTGCACCGCGCATCAAAACAGTCGGACTTTCGGCCACGGCAATGGCAGATGGTAGTTGTCCCAATGCGTCGCCCAGCGCCACGTCATGACTTGGCAGCTGCGCGATCTCGGACATTAGAGTCCGATCCTCTGCAGTGCTGGAGTTGAACCAATATCGGCCAACAATTTCCGGTGACAAAGGATCTGGCCCTTCCACAGGGATCGTGAGCACGACGTTTTCGGCGCCAGATTCACGGGCGATGTTGACAAGTTGCGCCAGTTCGGTTCGTGGCCACGGCCAGGGTCCGATGCGCTCCAGGCTGTCCTTGTCGATATCAATAATAGCAAATCTGTCGCTTTGTGTCGGGCTGCCTTCACGGGCATCCAGCCGCATAAAAAGGCTGAAAATAGCTTCCCGTGGCTGGCTGCCTGGCTGAAAAGCGGTGGTCAGGGCAAGGCCTGCGACGAGCAAGATGATGGCGATGGGCAGAACGGTGAGCCAGTTGTTTTCGCTCGCAAATCTTTTTTCAAACACAGGGGCATCCCACTTTCATTCACACTGCACCACAATATCAGCGTTTTCGACGGCTTAGGTGAAAAAACCATGCCATAATTTGCCTTCGTTAACCTTTAAATTACCATGTATTTAGGGCTGGTTCAGGTTCTCATGGCATAAAGGTCAAAATAGTACAGGCGTTCGCTGTGGGTGACAGCGACTTTCGAGTGGGAAACAATGGCAGAAGCAGCCTTCACAGCGACAGAAAAGACTGATGCCTGGCATCTGGCTGTGACAGGTGCGTGGACCCTTGAGACGGGCCTGGCCCGCATAGACCAACAACTGCGGCAGTTTGCGGATAATGCTATGGGGCGCAATCTGGAGATCAATCTATCCGGGTTGGAAAATCTTGACACGGCGGGCGCCATGGCTCTGCAGCGCACCATGCGAGCCTGCTCCATGCGCGAGGAAATTGCAGATCAGCCGCTGTATGGCTTCAGCGATGTCAATGACAGGCATGCACCATTGTTGAAGGAAGCCTGTAATCATCTGTTACCGTGCGAAGTGGAGGTCGATACTGGCAACCCTTTTCTGATGCTGCTAGAGCGTTTGGGGCGCGGCGTTGAATCCGTTGCAAAAGACACAATCGACATTCTGAAATTTGTCTGGGAAGTGGTTAGTGGCATCGCACGCATTATCCGCCATCCTAGCCGCCTTCGTCTTGCCGCGACCGTACACCATATGGAAGAATCCGGCCTGAATGCGACTATGATCGTTGGGCTGATGTCGTTTCTCATCGGCGCTGTAGTGGCCTTCATGGGCATCCGCATCCTGTCTCAGTTTGGTGCTGAAATTCTCACAGTAGAGATGATCGGTATCACTGTGTTGCGGGAGTTTGGCGTTTTACTTACTGCAATCCTCATCGCAGGCCGCTCCGGCAGTGCATTTACAGCAGCGCTCGGCTCCATGAAGCTCAGGGAAGAGATTGATGCCATGAAGGCCATGGGTATTGACCCTATGGAAGCACTGGTTATTCCGCGTACACTAGCGATGGTGATCATGATGCCGGCACTCGCCTTGATTGCAGCCATGCTTGGCTTGATCGGGGGCGCGCTTGTGGCCTTGTCAGCGGCAGAGATATCATTGAATCTCTTCTTCTCTCGTATGCAGGATGTGATCCTGCTACAGAACTTTTTTGTTGGTTTGATAAAAGCGCCTTTTTTCGCTTTCTTCATTTCGATTATCGGCTGCTATCAGGGTATGTGCGTTGAAGGCAGTGCAGAAGACTTGGGCCGCCGCACAACCATGTCAGTGGTGCAGTCTTTGTTCGTTGTCATCTTCCTTGATGCGCTTTTTGCAATCCTGTTTCTGGAGCTGGGCGTATGACAAACGATGTCAAAGCATACGAGCACGTTATTGAAATAGAAGATCTCATCACTGGTTTTGGCGATATCATTATTCACGATCATCTCGATCTGGCAGTGCGCCGCGGTGAAGTGATAGGCGTTGTTGGTGGCTCTGGTACGGGTAAGTCCGTTCTGCTCAAGACGATCATCAGCTTGATTAAACCACGCTCTGGCAACATACGGATATTTGGACAAAACGCACTTTCGCTGAACGAAACTGAGCAGCGCCAGCTGGATCGGCGGCTCGGGGTTTTGTTTCAGGATGGCGCTCTATTTTCCTCGATGACAGTCGCACAGAACATTATGGCACCCTTGCGTGAGCATCTTGATATCTCGGATGCGTTGGCCAGCGAAATAGCGGCCATGAAAATCACCATGTCGGGCCTCCCGCTTGATGCAGCCATAAAGTACCCGTCAGAGCTTTCCGGCGGTATGCGTAAACGGGCAGGGTTAGCGCGCGCGCTTGCCATGGATCCGGAGATCGTCTTTCTTGATGAGCCCACGGCAGGACTGGATCCGATTGGCGCAGCAAAATTTGACGAGTTGATCCTTAGTTTGCAGGAAACACTTGGTCTGACGGTTTTCATGGTCACGCATGATC
This sequence comes from Aquisalinus sp., assembly GCA_022763145.1. GTDB lineage: Bacteria > Pseudomonadota > Alphaproteobacteria > Caulobacterales > Parvularculaceae > Aquisalinus. The sequence goes on from JALEGM010000097.1 coordinate 6,439, forward strand.
TCGACAGTTTGAACAGGATCACGGATCGCATCGCCGTACTAGCGGACAAGAAAGTCTCTGCGATAGGTCCGATTGAGGACGTGCGTCAGGATAGCCATCCCTGGATTCAGGAATATTTTTCAGGCCCGCGAGGGCGAGCCGCAATGGTTTCAACTAGTCAGTTAAGTGAAGCAGGCACAGGCCACGCCTGAGCGAAGAGAGTAGAAAATGGAAACATCAGCAAATTATCGGCTTCTAGGCACTTTCGTGCTTGCTGCAGTAGTGATCGGTATCGGGTTTTTCTATTTTCTTGCGCCCGCAGAAAATGACACAATTGAGTATGATGTTGTCTTTAACGAGCGTGTTTCGGGCCTCTCGGAAGGGAGTGATGTCCGCTTTAACGGCATCAAGATTGGCGAAATCCGTACCCTGAAACTGGCACCCAATAATCCGGAACAGGTTGTCGCGCGTGTGCGCGTCGAGCGCGATGCGCCAATCAAGGTTGATACGCAGGCGGAAATTGAACTTGTTGGCGTCACAGGCCTTGCCATTATTCAGTTCACCGGCGGCAAACCGGAAAGCTTGTTGTTGCGCGATGTCTCGCGCCAGCGCATCCCGCGCATCGTTGCCAAGCCTTCGGCGATTGCTGACATCATTGATGGCGGCACGAATATTATTGCCGGTGCCCAGCGTGTTCTGGATGAGAAAAACACGGATACGCTCGCCCGCATTCTTGAAGATATCGAAATCATTACGGACAGTCTTGCGAGCCGTGAAGAAGAAATCGGCCTCTTGTTCGATAACGCCTCCGCAGCAGCGGAGGATTTTGCTGTCTTTGCTGAAAGCCTCAGCGAAACTTCGGAAAGTCTTGAGACAGTCATTGTGTCCATGGAGCAGGTATTCAATCGCGATGTCCCGCAATCCATTATTGAATTCGACATTGCGGTGGCCGATGCCCAGCTTTTGATGACACAGCTCAATGGCCTGCTTGATGAGAACCGCGAAGCAATAGAGGCTTTCACCCAGCAGGGGTTAGGGGAAGCGACCGGGATTATGGCTGACTCTCGTCGCCTTATCAGAACCCTTGACGGTATGCTGCGAGAGGTCGAACGTGATCCGACAAGATTCTTCTTCGGGGATACCCGGCCAGAAGCAGTGAATTAAGGAGAGCAGGATGAAACGCTCCGTTAACAGATTACAAGTAAAATCATCGATAACCACCCTTGCGGTTGTTTCTGCATTCGCAATAACCGGCTGTCAGTCGCTGATCCTCGGGAATAGCGAGACCCCGCCACGCTATACATTGTCGCCTGTCTCGGTTGCTACGCAGATACAAAACCAGTTAGAGACACGCCTCGTTATTGCTGATCCGGTAGCGGAAGCCGCTTTCGAAACTTCCAAAATCGCAAGGTCACCAGAGCCGTTGCGGTATGAGTATTTTGCCGATGCGGAATGGTCCGACCGGGCCCCGAATCTCTTCCGCATCTTCCTGGTGCGCAGCTTTGAAAATAGCGGACGCATAGAAGCGGTCGGCGACAGGGTGACATTACCTATAGGTGATTTTATTCTGGACACAGATATCCGCAGCTTTCATGTGGAAATGCATAATGGGCAGAGTATCGCAAAGATAGCTTATTTCGCGCGCCTCTCGGATCGCCGTAATAACAGCATCGCGTCGCGTCTCTTCACGGTTGATGAGCCTGTAAACGGATCCAACTTACCATCATCTATAGAAGCACTGAACATTGCGATTAATCGCGTGGGCGGTGACACGGTGAACTGGGCTGTGGCAGAAATTGAGCAGAGGCTGTCCGAAAACACGGATAGCTAGCATCTACAGCGCGCGCGCTCAGGAAAAGTAATCCATAGCATTACCGACGATCAGGTAGACCTGCCCGATTGGAGAGCCGAGATAATCGTCAATGAGTGTATCACCATCCTGCTCGCCGGTGGCTGGCTCCAGCAACTGGTCAAAAGTTTCCAGGAAGGCATAAATCTCTTTCCTGAAACCAGTGCGGCGAGATGTTTCAAGGCGAATACGATCCTTCACCGCCTCTTCGTCTCGGCGTAGAATGATGTGAGCGAAAATATTCCGCTCTCCGCTATCAAAGCGCGACATCACAGCAGGCTGCGGCTCCCCATAGAGTTGCCGTTCCAGATCGCGCATGAAGAACTGCATCTTGCGCACCAGATCGATAGCATCTGAATTATCAGCAGGACCGGACTTTGCCTGCGCCTTGCCTGCTGTGGCAACAGGTCGTTCCAGGGTCAGTGGTTCACTAACATCATCTGCAGCAGCAAGAATATCCCGCCAGGACTTTTCCTGCCGTGTGCGGCGTACTTCAGCACTGTTTCTCGCAACAGAGTCTGTTTTCTCATTATATGAGGGGGTGGGTTTTTCCGCCTCGTCACCAAGGGCCAGAATGCTGCTGATGGATAATGGTTTGCGCGCTGGCTGATCATCATGGCGGCGCATAGGGTGGGGCGGTGTGCTTTGAGTTTGTTGCAGCGTATCCATACGGGCGGTCTGTTCCGCGATAGCAGAAGCGAGGCGGTCAGCACGTTCGCGTTGATCCTGGATCATGTTCTCCAGTTTCTGGCTTTCAGCAGCAAGCCGTGCTTGCGCCTTGGACAGGACAGAGGTGTTGGCCTCGATCAACTTCGCCATTTCGGCAGATTGCTGAGCGGTCTCAGCTTTCATGCGGCCAATATGTTCTGCGCTTGTGGAGACGGAGTTTTCCTGTGAGGCAAGTTGCTCTGCAACAGCAGAAAAGGCGCTTAATGTCTGCTCAGCTTTCTGTTCCAGGCTTTCAAGGCGCGTGCGGATATTTTGCTCAGTTTCACCGAAGCCCTCAAAAGACTGATTGGCGCCATTGTTCCCCTGTGCTGTGCCATCAGTGATCGCCTGCACCAGCCGATCAGCTTCTCGGTTCAGGTTCTCTGTCAGGGAAATCAGATGAGAGCGTTCACTGGCGATTTTACTAGCCACCTCGCCAGAGTTTGTTTCGACAGAGGACGCAGCCATCTCAATCGCGGCAATTTGCTGACGGATCATCTGTTCAACGGCATCAAGCTTTTCAACCGCTTCAGCGGAGAAAACACCTGCGCCGGTTTTCTCTGCCAGTGCAGTGAGCAGCGTATCTGCCCGCTCTTGCTGGCTGACGATGATTGCTTCCAGGCGCTGGCCTTCAGCTCTCAGGCGTTCATGCACGGATGTCATCAGCTGGCTGTTATCATCCAGCATCTGGCGCACGGTCTCGGTTTGCTCGCCAGCGCGGGCGGAGATGGCATCAAGGCGGTCGGCACTTGCGCTGATCGCACCTTCTTTGTCTGCTAAGGTGGTGGTCAGACTATCGAACGCCTGTAATGCCTTCGAGGAAATAGCTTCAAGCGCCTCGACACGGGCAGCAAGTTTCTCCTGCGCTTCTGCAAACTGTGCATCGTCCTGCCCCAGGCCGCTACCAAAGCCGGCGTTCTCTGCAATGACATTCGCAAACCGGCCTGCTTCATTGTTCATTTCCTGCATGAGGCTCATAAGTCGATTGCGCTCAGCTTCTAGCTTGTCGGCATTGTCACCGGTTGTCTGCTGTAAGAGACCTGAGGTTGTGCTGACAGCTGTGATCTGTTCACGCAGCATGGTTTCAACGGCGGCGAGGCTATCAATCGCGTCTGCAAGAGCAGGGTTGTTATCTGTCTGCTGACTGATTGAGGCAGCAAGTTGATCGACCCTGTTACGCTGATCTGTAATCATCTGCTCCAGCTTGGCGTTTTCTTCACCCAGGCTTTCCTGAGTCTGTTCGATGGCGGTTACATTTTCGCCCAGCATGTCTGAGAGTTGGCTTGCTTTTTCGCTGGTCAGCGCCGTCAGCGCATCAAGGCGGGCACTGCTCTGGGACACAGCCTGCTCTTGTGCTTCCAGTGAACCTGCAAGCTGCTCAAAGGCTGCCAATGCGCTTTGGGCGACTGTTTCCAGCGAGCCAAGACGTGTCTCAAGACCAGTCTGGGCATCTCTGGAAATCGACTCGGCAAAACGCTCAGCTTCCTGATTGAGCCGTTCTGTCATCTCAATCATTTGTGCCCGTTCAGCTTCAATGCGTGCGGCACTGTCGCTCGAAGCAGAGGTAATGGTTGCGGCAGCGGTATTAATCGTTTCAACCTGCTGGCGGATCATCTGTTCCACCATGGTGAGGCTTTCAAATGCCTTTTCCAGTTCCGGGTTGCTTTCCGTCTGCAGGGAAACAGCCTCGGCCAGGCGGTCGGCGCGCCCGCGTTGATCCTGAATCAGCTGCTCCAGGCGCTCCCCGTCAGCTTCCAGTTGCTGCTGGGCTGCAATGATGTGCTCGGCATTCTCCTGCAGGAGGTGACGGAGATAGCTCGACTTGCCGTCAGCACTCGATGCAAGACTGTCAAGGCGGGCTGTACTCCGGCTGACGGCGCTTTCCTGCTCCTGCATGGTGGTGGCAAGACTTTCAAAGGCGGTCAGAGCCTTGGCAGCTGTTTCTTCCAGCTTAGTCAGCCTGTTCTCCAGATCAATCTCGGCCCCCGCAATGCGAGAGTTGGCTGTCTCGGAAGATTCAAGCCCAAGCCGTGCTTTCTCCGCAATGGCTTCGGCAAACTTTTCAGCTTCCTGATTAAGCTTCTCAGTTAGCTGCATCAGCTGATCACGCTCACTGGCCACCCTGCCAGTGTTATTGTCTGAGGCATTTTGCATGGCCTCTGCGGCGCTATCGATGGCCTTGATCTGCTGACGGATCATACTTTCGACCGAGGCGAGCTTGCCCAGCGCTTCATCCAGATGCACGTTAAGGGAGTCTATCTGCCCGCGCACCGCCGTCCCGACAATCCGCACATTCTGCGCCGCCGTCACATCCGGCTTGAGCAGGCTTGCGGTGGAAACTTCCAGGTCTTCGGCCTTGCCTGCCATGCGCAGGCCAAGGGAGAGGATATGCCCGATCACGAAAATCAGGATCGGAATGGTCACCATGTAGAAGAACACCGGCATGGTGAAGCCCAGCCGGAAACGTGGCACGCCGGTCTGGTTCCATTCGGCTAGACTGGTCCCAATAGGCCAACCAAGCAGAAAACAGCCAAGAAACGCAAAAGCCGCGATACGAAACCCGAGCTGCACCAGGCTTGCTCGCCGGTTCCAGCGCTCAGAGGGTTTCAGGAAGCTGCCAACCGGTCCGTGCGTGTGGCTCTCTTGATCGGCCGGTCCATGCAGGCTGTGCACATTGCCGTCCTCATCGCCTGCCGGAAAGTCGGTATCGTCATTGACGCTCATAATATCGGGGCCCACGCCGCTTGCGGTTCAACAGAAGGCTCGGCTCATTCACCAGGTCAAGCTGGCGCCATAGCCGGAATTTACCTTATGTGCCAGATATAACAG
>JALEGM010000001.1 GCA_022763145.1 Aquisalinus sp.
CCTTGCTCTGGGCCAGTTGCAGTGCCTGCGCCTCTGCCCCGGCACGTGGCGGATCAATGATAACCGCATCATAGGTGTTCAGCTCCGCTGGCATCAGCGGCTGGTGGAACAGGTCTCTTACCTCTGTTGTTACAGGGTGACCGGCCAGTTTGCGCGCATGATTGATCGCCTCAATCGCCCGCACATCAGATTCAACTGCATGGACGCTCGCTCCTTCGGCAAGGGCAGCAAAGGTGAATGTGCCGCAACCGGAAAAAAAGTCTGCAATTTTTTTTGCGCCCCGCACGCCAGACCTGACGATTGCCTGAAGAGCCGCTTCACCTTGTTTTGTTGCCTGCAAAAAGGAGCGCGGCGGCAATGGTACGTGCGCCTCCGCCAGGGAAATGACGGGCTGCTCGCTCTGCCAGAATACATCGCCATTGATGGTCAAGCGCTTGATTTGTGTATCTGGTAACAGTTCAGCAAGATGTTGCCGCTCCTGTAAACTCAAGTCCTCATCGTGTATGGGACCACTGATATCCGCATCGAGACCATTATCGGCAACAGTGACATGCGCTGAAAGCTTGAGGCTCGTATGCGCCTGAAACAGGGGGTGTACGACCCTCACAATATCTTGCTGAGCCTCGAACAAGGCGGGCAACAGGATCGGGCACTCTTTCAGGCCAATCAACCTGTGCGTCTGGCGTTCGTGAAAGCCGCAGACGATCTCACCGGCCTGATGCTCAATGGCGAAATTCGCCCGGCGGCGGCTAGCAGGCGGGGAAGTTTTGACCGGCAGAACTTCCACTTCCCTCAGCCCGGCCAGCGACAGGGATTTGTGAACTTTATCGAGCTTCCAGCTTGTATAGTCAGCAGCTGGCATATGCTGCACAGCGCAGCTACCGCAACTATCTCCGTCCGGTCCAAAATGCATACATTGCGGCTTCTCCCTGTTTGCTGATGCCTCCAATATTTCCAGCAGTTTTACTCTCTGTCCCTGCACAGAGATTTTTGCCTTCTCGGCCGGCAGAACAAATGGAACGTGAACTGTTCTGCCCGAAATGTCGGCCACGCCATCACCTGCACTGCCCAGTGCGCTGATCGAGACGATTTCCTCTCTCGATGGCGAACTATTCTGCCGCCTGCCCTTGCGCCTATGTCTGGTTTGTCGCGCCAATTAAAAACTCCGTATTGCCATCACCGCCTTTGATGGGACTCTCAATCAGACCGAAGGTCTGCCAGCTCTGTATCTCAAGCCATCGGGTCACATCCTGCGCAACGCCGATAGTATTGGCCTCAGTCGGTTTCACGATGCCACCTTTACCGATTTCCTGTCGCCCCACTTCAAATTGAGGCTTGATCAACGCCAATAGCTGCGCCAGTGGCGCGCATAAGGCAAGCGCTGGTGGCAAGGCTTTCTTCAAACTGATGAAACTCACATCACAGACCAAAACCTCAATTGGATCTGGCACAAGGGCGAGTGATAAATCCTTCACGTGTGTGCGTTCCAGTTTGATCACGCGTGAGTCTCCAGAAATATCCGGATGCAATTGTCCGTGCCCTACATCCACTGCGTATACTTTCTCAGCTCCGGCGCGCAACAACACATCCGTAAAGCCACCGGTGGATGCGCCAAGATCAAGACAGATTTTGCCCTCCACCCGTATATCAAAAGTGCGCAGCGCCGCTTCGAGTTTCAGACCACCACGCGAAACGTACTCAAATGCCTGTCCCTCAAATATCACGTCATCTGTATCCCCAACGCTCTGGGACGGTTTTGTTGCCGCGATACCATTCAAGCGCACACGCCCGGCTTTGATTGCCGCCTGCGCTCGCGCGCGGCTGTCGCAATGGCCCTTTTCCACCAGATAAATGTCAAGACGCGTCATATTTTGACTTTCATCAGCTCGACTGAGTCCAATTTCAGTAACATACCACGAACAGAAAAGGGGCCCATAGATTGGGCCCCTAAATTATTCCAACAGCCCATTTGGCAGGGCGTTCACTATCTCCATCAGAAATCGTTGCGATAAATATCCTCGGCCATTTCACGGCGGCGCCGAGCACGGAAGATGATGTACAGGCCAATAAGGATAACGATGGAAAAGATGATAATCATCGTCCAGTCCTTCGCCCCATCAACAGACTGCTCCTGTGGCATAGGCGCAGGTACTTCCGTCCCAGTGGTTGTCTCGTCAACCACATCGGGCTCGATAGGCATATCCGCTTCAGGCTCATCGGTAGTATCTTCTTCAACAGGAGTATCGCTCTCTTCAGAAACATCCGCATCTGTTGTTTCTTCTACCGGCGTCTCATCAGACTGTTCAGCAGTGTCTTCCGCTGCCTGTTCCTCGGCAGCTTCTTCAGCACGGCCCGTTATGTCGTTATAAATCTCAGTACCCTGCTCGATAATCTCGTCAAGAGCACCTGTTTCATTGGCGACCCCGGCAGCACCACCGGCACCAGCAATAGCACCACCAGCGCCCATATTGTCGTTGGCGCCAACTTCCCGGCGCACTTCCCGGTCGCGCTGGGCATCGCGGTAAATATCAACATTGCCGCGCGTGTCTTCCGAGATGGCCTGATCCAGAGCTTCAAGTGTCTCACTATCCCCTATGCCGGTTTGCTCAAGACCGAAGTCATGTTGGAACAAGATCAAAGCCTGCGACGTCTTGCGACCAAACACCCCATCAGGTGTACCTGCCGGATAACCGAGCTGAACAAGCTTCTCCTGCAAATCCTTGACGTCCGGTCCTGTTGAGCCGGGCTGAATGCCAGCTGCCACCACTGGAACTCCAGGAGACTCTTCACCATCCTCGACAAGTATCTGATCGGGATTATCAAACAACGCCAGTACGCGTTGGGTCCAGGCCACACGATCTTCTTCACCGTGGGCATGACGGCTTGAATTGGGGTTACCCAGGTTGACGCCGCGCGACACGGCGCGTGCGTTATTCTGGTCGGCGAACGTGCCAAGATTGACAAAAGCGAAGTAAGCTGCCGCCACCTGCACCGAGACTTTCAGATCCTTGCTCAGAATATCCGGATTGTTGACCAAATCGATGCCAGCAATCTCACCATAACGGCGATAATTGTCCTTGCCGGTGAGCTGGAAGAAACCACGCCCCCGATACTTCCAACCATCACCCGGAGATGTGTTACCAAGGCTTTCTCGGGCATAAACGTGATTGGCTATCGCTTCAGGGTTACGCGCGAGACGCTGCGCTTCCTCCTCCGTCACACGGCTGGGGAAAGTGGCGCGCAGGCCGCGCGCGCTGTAATTCAGATTCTCCTCGGCATATCGCAGGAAGCCTGTTTCGATCAGGCCCTGACCTAGGAAGTGGGCTATCCGCAGCGGTGTGTTGATTTCATACCTTTTCAGCGTGTCGTATGAGCGCAAAATGGCAGCAATATAGCGCGCTTGCGTGGAGAACGGGTTCCACATCGGTGCGCCAGGCAGCATTTTGATCAAGGCATTCAGATCAACCTGGTTGATATCGTCAATCTTGTAAAATTTGGCCATCTGTCTCAATTCCCCACTGGTTAATAGCACCTTAACAGAAGGTTGAGGGGGGGTTAATAGATTAACCGACCTCACACGCATTCTTGTCTTTGCGTGTGACATTTGAGGCTGTTAAGACGCCACGATCACTGTTCAGGGAGATTTTTATGCGCCGTATCGCCATTTCAGCACTTTTTCTGGGGCTTGTGACGGCTCAGCCGGCACTCTCTCAGGACTATATCACACCACGGGTTGAAAATGAGGCCCGGGCGTTGATCGAAAAAAGCCTCGATAGCACAGTCGGTTACGAGGTGGTCGAAAGTCTGACCACCGAAGTAGGGCCACGTCTTGCAGGGTCAGAGGCGGAGGAGCGGGCACGCGACTGGGGGGTGGCCAAATTCAAGGAGCTGGGATTCAAGAATGTGCGCGTTGAGCCGTTTGAAATCCCTTATTGGGAGCGCAGCTTCGAAGACGCAGAAATTGTCTCCCCTTTCCCGCAGAAACTGAGAATTACAGCACTTGGCGGCAGTGTCGGAACACCAGACGAAGGCATTGAAGCTGAAATTGTACGTTTCGACACCCTGCAGGCGCTGCGCGATGCACCGATGACCGGCCTCGAAGGCAAGATCGTTTTTGTGGACGAATACATGACACGTACGCAGGACGGGTCAGGATATGGTGTTGCTGTGCAAAAGCGCTCTGGTGCAGCCAATGAAGCCGGCAAGCGCGGCGCAGTGGCAGCCCTGATCCGTTCCGTTGGTACGAGTCAGCACCGCTTCCCGCATACAGGCCAGATGCGCTATGACGCAGATGTGCCGAAAGTACCAATTGCTGCGCTTTCTGCGCCTGACGCAGACCAATTGCAGCGAGCGCTGGAGCGCACTGAAGAAGTGACTGTCTGGCTCGCTATTGATGTCCAATCCCCTGGCATGCGTCCGTCCGGCAATGTGATTGCCGAGATTCAAGGCAAGAGCGATGAGATTGTTGTAATTGGCGGACACCTAGATAGCTGGGATCTTGGCACGGGCGCCGTCGATGATGGTGCCGGCATTGGCATTACGCTCGGAGCGGGCAAGATGATTATCGACCATATCCGCGAAACAGGACGCCGCCCCGAACGCACCATTCGTGTGGTCATGTTTGGTGCCGAGGAAGTCGGGCTATATGGTGCCCGGGCCTATGCCGAAAAATATGCGGATGACCTCGACAAACATATTGTAGGGGCCGAGTCTGATTTCGGGGCCGGACGTATCTGGCGCTTTGAGACACGCTTTGGTGAAGACAAGCTGGATCGCGCTACTGAAATGGTGAAGGTGCTCGCGCCGCTTGGCATTGGCCCCGGCGGCAATATGGCTTCCGGCGGACCCGACATGGGGCCGATCCGGCAGCGTGGTGTCCCCGTAGTGACGCTGAAGCAAAATGGTTGGGATTATTTTGACCTCCACCACACGCCGGACGATACACTCGACAAGATCGACCCGGATGATATCGCTCAGAATGTTGCCGCTTATGCTGCCTTTGTCTGGATGGCGGCCAACATGGAAGGCGACTTCCGTGCGGAAGAACCTGAGGATACACAAGCCAGCGAGTAAATCGGTTGCCAGTTAAAATCACTCGCTGACAAGAAACTGTCACGCATAAGGCGTATCTCATGACACGAATGGTGAGGGATGTTGAGATGAGACACTTTGCGAGACTGTTACTGGCTTCGTCACTACTGGCTGTTGCGGCCTGTGCAAGCACGCAAACGCAAGCCCCTCTTGAAGAGGAGCCCACGGCTGACACAACGCAACAACGCGTTACCCCAATGCCATCCGCCATGCTTGATACAGGCAAGACGATAACGCGGATTGCTTTTGGCTCCTGCCTGAAACAGGAGGACGATCAGTCCATGTGGAACACTGTTGCCCGGTCCGAGCCTGATGTTTTCCTGTTTATCGGCGATAATGTGTATGGAGACAATTATTCCGGGGAACCCGGCCTGCCGGAACTGCATGATGCCTATGCGACACTTGCTGAAAGCGGGCCTTTTGCGACGTTGCGCCAACAGACACCGTTGCTCGTTACCTGGGACGACCATGATTATGGCTTGAACGATAATGGTGCCAGCTTTCAGTACCGGGAAGATGCGGAAGCCCTGTTCGAAGAGGTCTGGGCCATACCTGAGGACAGTCCCGTGCGAGCACGGCCCGGAATTTATGACTCGCGCATGATCGGCAGCGAAGACGGCAAGCGCGTTCAGATTCTCATGCTGGACACGCGGTTTTTTCGCTCTGACCTGAAAGAAACCAATGAACGTAATGCACCGGGTAAGGAGCGTTATCTGCCGGATACAGATCCAACAAAAACAATGCTGGGTAAAGAACAATGGCTATGGCTGGCACAGGAGCTAAATCAACCGGCTGATTTGCGCATTATTGCCTCTTCCATACAAGTGATTGCCGATGGTCATGGCTGGGAGGCCTGGCGGACACTTCCAAAGGAACGAGAGAAACTCTATGCCACGATTAGTGCGGCGGGAGCTGAGAATGTTATCTTTGTTTCTGGCGACCGTCATGCAGGTGGTATCTATCGCCGTAATCTGGTGACCACATATCCGCTTTACGAAATGACGTCATCGTCCCTGAATGCGCCACTCAGCGCCTGGCGCGATGTCACAGCGCCTGATTTCAGGCAGGAAGCCGGGCCACACCGGATTGGCGATATGTTCTATGATGCCAATTTCGGTCTTATTGATATCGACTGGGAAACAGAAGTCGTTTTCCTGCGCCTTACGGACGAAAATGGCGAAACCGTCAGGGAGCAGAAAATCCCTCTCTCAGAACTGAGACCTGCCTACTGAGGCGAAACTTGCACTTCAGCTGCGGCATCTGCCATTGCAGCGTCGGACCCTGATGTTTCCGCCAGTTGTTTTAATTGCGCCAACCCGCGCTCATATGTGGGAGCCAGCATTTCATCCATAAACAAACCATAATAAGTATGTATCGGCTTGAGTAGAAATGGCTTACCCCGGCGCATTTCACCATTATATTGCCAGTAAATCTGTGTGCCGCCTTTTTCCTTGTCTTCTATGAGGACGAAGGCCCCATAACCATCTCCCCAGCCACCAAGGTCCAGGCGCGTCTCAATCATGCGGGGTGGTTCGTAGAAAACGACGGTTTGCGCCCCTTCACCAATCGCCGGATGATCTGACTCCCATACCATGCGCTGACCGCGATCCTTGCCGGTAACATCATATATGGCGTGAGGATCAAACGCATTCCATGGGGACCACTCGTTCCAGTTATTGAAATCGGCGACCAGATCGAAGACCTGCTCACGCGGCGCATCAATCAGGATATTGCGCGTTAGCGAGACTTCGTCATCAAGGAAGAAGCCTGCAATATAGATGGCGGCGGCAAAAGCGGCTGCACCGGTCATGATCCTCTGAAACAATTGCATTTCTCTTGTCCTCTTCCCCTTGCGTCAATTATCTCGCGAAAACGGCCGGAAGCAAACCCCTCATGCGTGGTATTTCGACAACTACTGACGCATTAAAAAAGGTGGTCATTGACCACCTTTTTTTCAATAGAGCTCTCTCACAAGGGCTGATTGGTTATTCTGCAGTCTTTTTCTTGAAGTCCTGCTTCTCGGTGATCCGCGCTGCACGGCCTGTACGCCCACGCAGGTAATACAGTTTGGCACGGCGCACGCGACCACGGCGAACAACATCAACTTTATCCACCAGCGGCGAATAAATCGGGAATACGCGCTCGACCCCTTCACCAAAGGAAATCTTGCGGACAGTGAATGTCTCATTCAGGCCCTTGCCGCCACGGGCGATGCAAACACCTTCAAACGCCTGGAGGCGTTCGCGCGTTCCCTCGCGCACCTTCACGCTGACGCGCAGCGTATCTCCAGCATCAAACTCAGGCACTTCCTTGCCGAGTTCCGCCATATGTTCCTGTTCAAGTTCTTCGATGATATTCACTGGTCTTCTTCCTTCATCTTTTCTGCCGGATTGGACCCCGCTTCGTCTTTCAGCAGATC
>JALEGM010000098.1 GCA_022763145.1 Aquisalinus sp.
CCCGCCAATAGCTGTATATGGATGGCCGTTTTGTGCAGCATACCCAAACCGTTTTATAACTGTACCGAAATCAAGCTTCCCGGAACCCTGTATCTGCAAAAACAACAGATCATTTGGATTCATCCACCCCAGAACATTCGCCTCGATACCGTCTATAATAATTTCCTTATGCGATGCATAGGGAACAAGTTGTCCCTCTATAACTCGGCCAGCAATTCTTGTGCCTGCTAACTCATCACGGAAAACGCCCAGGTCCACCATGACCAGATCCTCAGGACGGGATAGTATCGGGACGGACATTTCTTCAGTTTTAACATCAGAAGCTTTGTACACCGGCTCAAAGTAACCTGTGAATAATCCTTGGGGTGATAAGTCGGGCATCTTATCATCAGGCTGGAAAATCTGGAACGGCCTGAAATGCGTTTCAAAAAAACGGCGCGCTTCTTCAGCCGAGCCATATGCAGTCTGCATATCCTCACATGCCGGGAGCCAGTCAGCAACAAAACCTGCCACAGGAAAATCCGTTTCCAAACCCGTAGCTTCTTTCGTGTTAACTGGTGCGCTTACTGAACGTGAGGCAAGTTGCTCACAAGATAATTTAAAGGCGCCAAGGGCTTGCTGCTGTAACCCTTTCTCCCAACCGGGTAGCTCTGAAAATTGTACAGGAACATAAGCAACAGGTGCCACCGGTTCAGGCAAGGTCGTAATCGACTCATCGGCTGGCTTTAGCAGATGCTCGGAGGCAACCCAGATAAGCAGAACAGCGAGAACTGCAAGCGCAATTAAGGCAATCAGTTTCCAGAAACGCGCATCATCTCGCTGCGTAGTTTCTGACATTTGGCTAGCTCGCTATTGCTGCCGGTCCACCCGTCGCGACCAGTTGCCAATTTGGATCCGTCGAACTTACTGGCCGAGAAAAAGTCCATCTGTCGCGCACACGGTCTATCCTGTTAGGATCACCGTCTATGACCTCGCCAGCACTGTCACGCAACACGCGTATTTGATTGGAGATGAAAGACACGGTGATTTTGATGAAACCACTGTCTACTTTTGCTTCATCCACATTCGCGCTTTCAGTTCCGACAAACTGAAGCTCGGATGAATGCCCTTCTGCTTCTCTTGACTGGGCGGCCTCATGAAAGGCAGCATAGACACTCGGGGCAATGAACGGTTTAACGTCTGATAGTGCATTGGCTGCAAAGGCCTCAACAATCATTTCATATGCAGATTTAGCGCCACTCAGGAATTCCTTTTCCTCAAAATCCGGATATGCGGAACGGATATCTTTTACCCATTCGGGCTGATTTTCGGGTTCAACCTCAACGGTATCTTCCATGATTGGAACGTCCGTATCCTGTGTTTCGCTCTGGAAAGGTGCGGGCGTTTCTTCAGGCTCATGCCCTCCTTTTCGTCCAAGGGTCGCATACAGTTGATAGCACATAATACCTGCAAGTACGGCGAAGAAGATTGTTACTGGATCCATGCTCAAATTTCCCGGGACACTGCGAATGCGAGAGGGCTGTTAATTGTCGTGTCGGTCCTTATATAAGGTCTCTCATAAAAAGACAGGACTGTTAACAGACAGGATATCACGCAGATATGATCTTTCTTTTCCTGCTCCTTATTGTACTGCCCATCGCGGAGATGTTCGTCCTGTTGAAAGCAGGCGGTGCTTTCGGGGTTTTACCAGTGATTGCAGCAGTTGTCGCAACCGCTCTCATTGGAGGCGCGATTATCCGCTTACAGGGACTACAGGCACTGCACAGACTTCGTGATAGCACAAAAAATGGCGAAACTCCCGTAGAGCCAGTTGTTGATGGGTTTTTTCTCTTAATTGCTGCGCCATTCCTAATGACACCTGGCTTTATAACAGACGCATTCGGCTTCCTGCTTCTGGTTCCACCATTTCGACATGCAATAGCGCGTGAGGCGCTAAAACGCATTCGAGCATCGATTGAGTCTGGAAAAACAACTTTTACGTTCCGCCAATTCTGAGGAAGGCCTTGCCGCAGAGCTTACCCTTGTGTTAGCAGCGCCTTTCCGAATGCCATACCAGAGAGATTAAAATATGTCAGAAACGACACCTGCACCGCAAGAAGACCAGCCACAACCAGGGATCTTCCGCGTCGTGAACCAATACATCAAGGATTTGTCCTTCGAGAATCCTAATGCCCCTCTGAGTGCGCAAAGCGGAGCAAAGCCTGATATCTCTCTTGAAGTAAATCTGGGCGCGCGCGGGCTAGGCGAAGATTTCCCGCTTGGAAAAGATTTTTACGAAGCTGAACTATCCATTAGCGCGACAGCCAAAGAAAAAGACAGCGACACAATTATCTATGTGGTAGAGACAAATTATGCGGGTCTGTTCCAGATTCAGAACGTCCCTCAACAACATATTGGTGGTGTGCTTCTAGTTGACTGTCCGAACCTGCTCTTCCCATTTGCACGGCAAGTTGTCGCTGATGCTGTTCGCAATGGTGGTTTTACACCGCTCATGTTGGAACCAATGGATTTTGCTGGCATGTATCGCCAAAAAGTTGCCCAGGAACAGGCATCTGCGCAAAGTGCCACTGTGCCTGAGGTTGGTAACGCCTAAGACTGAGCATACTTCGCCCATAAGGGATCACTCATTTCAGCAATAAATTCAGCGTGTGCTTCTTTTTCTATATCTGAAGGAAGTATTTGAAGAGCTGATGAACGCTGAATAGTAATACGCGCACTTGCAGTTTCTTCCTCTGCATCTGAAGACTGACTAAAGTTAAGTCCCGCCTGCAGACCACCAGTCAACTCAATATAGACTTCTGCCAGAAGGCGGGAGTCTAATAACGCGCCGTGACCATATCGTTCCCGTTCAGCCGTATCGACGCCAAAACGCGAACAAAGTGCATCAAGCGAAACAGGAGAGCCGGGAAACTTCCTCCGAGCAATTTGCAGGGTGTCGGTAACTTCATTATCAAGACGTTCAAGGCCGGCCTTATCAAGCTCCCACTGGATAAATCTCATATCGAACTGCGCATTATGAGCAATTAGCTCAGCACCCGCGACAAATTCGCGAAATGCTGCCCCAACCGTCGGATCTCCAAAGACAGGCTTGTCTTTCAGAAAATCTGTTGAAAGCCCATGAACCTTGAATGCTTCATCAGGCATATCTCGCTCAGGGTTTACGTAAACATGGAATGTGCGACCGGTAACAGCACCTCGCACCAATTCCACTGCGCCGACTTCTACTACACGGTGGCCTTCTTCCGGCTTAAAGCCGGTTGTTTCGGTATCAAATACAATCTGCCTCATAACACCAACGCAGCATTATTCGTATTAAGCAGCAAGAATACCGATTAAGCATTGATAGAGTTATCCAGAATTTTGTGGAAAACATCCCTGATTTCAGCGGCACTTTGCTCCCGTGTGCCATCAGTTCTTATTACGTGATCAGCAAGAAGGACTTTCTCTTTCTCACCCATTTGCCGCGAAATTATGGCTGTCAGTTTTTCTTCCGTCATGCCAGGCCTTTCAAGAACACGGGTTTTACGAACTTCTGGATCAGCAGTTACAACGACAACCTCATCAAAATGATGGGACTGGCCAGTTTCAAAAAGCAAAGGAACATCAAGAACTATTATCGCAGCATTTTGTTCCGTGGCGCCTTCTATGAAGGTCTCGCGATCCATTTCTACAAGCGGATGCACAAGTTCTTCCAGTAGTTTGAAATCATCAGGATTTTTCATGAGGTGTTTTGAAAGAAGATCGCGTGAAACAGCATCCTCCGTAATCACGTCAGGAAAATGCTCTGCCAGCTCTGGAACTGCAGCACCACCTTTTTGATAAAGTCTATGTACGGCACCATCTGCATCCCAGACGTGAGCTCCCATTTCGGCAAATACTTTTGCGGCAGTTGACTTACCCATACCGATAGAACCGGTTAAACCTATTTTGATTGGTGGTTTATGTTTTTTTTCAAGAACATTTCGAAGATGGACCTCAAGTTCAACGCTAACTGCAGGACTTTTATCGTACCACGAATAAAATCCTGTAATAGCTTGGTACATAAGCATGGAAAGACCATTAGTTGTTCTTAAACCTCTCTCACGCCCTGCTTTTATAAAGTTTGTTTCTAGAGGCGTGTAGATAATATCAGCTACAATCGCATTCTCTTTTGCATAGGCGAGATCGACATCAAGGCTACCCGAACCTGACATACCCAAAGATGTACAGTTAACCAGAATGTCTGCATCAGGAATAAAATCATCTATATCATCCCAGGAACATGACTCAGATATAAATGAAAGTTGTTCAGCTAAAATTTGAGCTTTTTTAATAGTCCTATTAGCAACAATAATTTTCTGATACCCAGCTTTGTGTAAAGCAAAGCACACAGCAGGTGTAGCCCCTCCAGCACCTAGTACCACTGCTAAAGATTTCATATCGGTGTTGGTTGAAAGTCCTTTTAGGGCCTCTAAAAATCCA
>JALEGM010000099.1 GCA_022763145.1 Aquisalinus sp.
AGTGTTGGCGCGCGTCATGGGCTGATCGTTGCAGTCATCATCTCTGCCGCAGTCTTTACCCTGTTGCATGGCATGAATGATAATCCATCAGCTGTCTTCTTTATCAACCTCGCGCTCTATAGCGTGTTTGCCTGTTTCTACGCTTTGCGCGAGGCGAGCCTTTGGGGCATCTGCGGCCACCATGCGATGTGGAATTTCACACAAGGTAACCTCTTCGGTTTTGCTGTTAGTGGCTCTCAGTTCGGAGAAGATCGGTTAATGCAGTTTAGTGAGACAGGACCGGACCTCATCACCGGCGGGGCGACCGGACCTGAGGGCGGGCTTGTCACGACGATCATACTTGCCATAAGCATGGTCGTTCTGCTGTTCATCAAGCCATCGAAAGACCTCTATGACAAAGTCCCCGCACAATCCGCTTCGGACGGCGACGCCTGCCCCATCGACTGAGGGGGGTGAGCGCATCGCCAAGGTGCTGGCTCATGCGGGTGTGTGCTCCCGGCGTGATGCGGAAAAACTTATTGAACAGGGACGTGTCAGCGTTGATGGCAAGGTTCTCAATACGCCTGCTGTGAAAGTGCTGACATCGCAGGATATCCGCGTAGATGATGTGCGGGTCGGTGGACCGCAAGCAGTGCGTGTCTGGCGGTATCACAAGCCGGATGGACTGGTAACGACCCACAAAGATCCACAAGGACGACAGACGGTTTTTGAAGCCCTACCCTCCGGAATGCCTCGCGTGATTTCCGTCGGGCGACTTGATTTGACAACAGAAGGCCTGCTGCTGCTGACCACTGATGGTGGCCTTGCCCGCGCGCTGGAATTGCCATCGACGGGCTGGGCCAGGCGGTATCGCGTGCGCGCTTATGGCCGCGTGTCGCAAAAACAACTGGATCGTCTTGCTGATGGTGTCAGCGTCGATGGCATTGATTATGGCCCGGTGAAGGCCAAGCTCGATAGTCAGCAAGGAGGCAATGCCTGGATGACGGTTTCGATCCGTGAAGGGAAAAACCGGGAGATTCGCAATATTATGCGCCATCTCGACTTGCAGGTGAACCGGCTGATCCGAATGGCCTATGGGCCATTTCAGCTTGGTAGCCTTAAAAAAGGGGCACTGGAAGAGGTGCAACCAAAGGCTCTGCGTGAACAACTCGGCAGGAAATTATCTGACGAGCTCGGGCTTTAAGGTATGCGGATTGTTGGAGGACAGTTCAGCGGCAGACCCATTATCGCTCCAAAAGGGGTGGATACGCGACCGACGACAGACCGGACGCGCGAGAGTTTGTTCAATATCCTGGCGCATAGGGATGATTTTGACATGGATGACGTGCGCGTGGTTGACCTTTTTGCCGGCTCCGGCGCACTGGGGTTAGAAGCTATTTCGCGCGGTGCGGCCTATTGTCTATTTGTCGAAGAAGCCGCGAAAGCACGCGCTGCTATTCGCGAGAACATAGAAGCGCTTGGTCTTTTCGGTGACACCCGAATCCATCGGCGCTCCGCCACGGCGCTGGGTGCGATGCCTGCGAGCGCAGGCGGGCCTTTTGGCCTCGCCTTTCTGGATGCACCCTATGATCGGGACCTAACAGAGCCTGCACTGGCAGGTTTGCGCGATGGAGACTGGTTATTACCGGGCGCGATGTGCGTGGTGGAGCAAGGTACCAAGGAGGCCCCTGCCCTGCCGGATGGATTTAGTGAAGATGACCGGCGCAAGTTTGGTGATACGCAGATCGGACTTTTGAGATTTCAACCATAAGAAAAGGCGACCCAATGGTCGCCTCTTCAGTATTCGTCTTGTGACGGACGACTTTATGATGTGATGCCTGTCGGCATTACATCATGCCGCCCATGCCACCCATACCACCCATATCAGGCATTGCAGGTGCAGCAGCGTCTTTCTTAGGCGCTTCAGCGATCATGGCTTCTGTTGTAATCAGAAGACCCGCTACAGAAGCAGCGTCCTGCAGAGCTGTGCGGACCACTTTTGCAGGGTCGACGATACCGGCAGCAATCAAGTCTGTGAATTCATCAGTTTGCGCATTGAAACCGAATGAACTCGCATCCTGCTCCAGCAGTTTGCCCACAACAATAGAGCCTTCGCCACCAGCGTTTTCAACGATCTGACGGATTGGTGCTTGCAGCGCACGGCGCACAATAGCAACACCGGCGTTTTGGTCTGCATTCTCACCTGTCACACCTTCCAGAGACTTGGAAGCGTAAAGCAGGGCTGTACCACCGCCTGGTACGATGCCTTCTTCAACAGCAGCGCGTGTCGCGTTCAGAGCATCATCGACGCGGTCCTTACGCTCTTTCACTTCTACTTCTGTTGCACCACCAACTTTGATAACGGCAACACCACCAGCGAGTTTCGCCAGACGCTCTTGCAGTTTTTCACGGTCATAGTCGGAAGAAGTTTCTTCGATCTGGGCACGGATCTGAGATGTGCGTGCTTCGATGTCATCTTTCTCACCGGCACCATCAACGATGGTTGTATCATCTTTCTTGATGAGAACGCGCTTGGCTGTACCCAGCATGTCGAGGCCAACATTTTCCAGTTTGATGCCGAGGTCTTCTGAAACAACCTGACCACCTGTGAGGATAGCAATGTCTTCCAGCATAGCCTTACGACGATCACCGAACCCTGGTGCTTTCACAGCAGCGATTTTCAGACCACCGCGCAGCTTGTTGACAACCAGCGTTGCCAGCGCTTCGCCTTCAATGTCCTCAGCGATAATGAGGAGTGGCTTGCTTGTCTGTACGACGCTTTCCAGCAATGGCAGCATTGGCTGCAGGTTGGAGAGCTTTTTCTCGTGCAGCAAGATGAGGCAATCTTCGAGCTCTGCTTCCATTTTGTCAGCATTCGTAATGAAGTATGGTGACAGGTAACCACGGTCGAACTGCATACCTTCAACAACTTCCAACTCGGTTTCGAGTGACTTGGCTTCTTCAACAGTGATGACGCCTTCGTTGCCCACTTTGCTCATGGCTTCAGCGATCATACGGCCGATCTCAGCTTCGCCATTGGCAGAGATTGTACCAACCTGCTCGATACCTTCAGAGCCTTCAACTGGCTTTGCAGCATCACGGATAGACTGGATAACATTACCGACAGCGAGATCTACACCACGCTTGAGGTCCATCGGGTTCATGCCAGCAGCAACTGATTTTGCGCCTTCACGAACGATTGCCTGAGTAAGTACAGTTGCAGTTGTTGTACCGTCGCCAGCTTCGTCATTGGTTTTGGAAGCAACTTCCTTCACCATCTGTGCACCCATGTTTTCGAACTTGTCTTCAAGCTCGATTTCTTTAGCGACAGTGACGCCATCTTTCGTTGTGCGTGGTGCACCAAAAGATTTTTCAATAACAACATTGCGGCCTTTTGGACCCAGTGTCACTTTGACGGCATTTGCGAGGATATCGACGCCGCGCAGCATACGCTCACGGGCATCGGCTTCAAATTTGACTTCTTTTGCAGCCATTTTCCTAAACTCCTAAATTATTCTCGTATCTCGTTCCGATGATAAGGATACCGACTTAGTCGATGATCCCCATGATGTCGGACTCTTTCATGATGATGAGGTCTTCGCCGTCCAGCTTGACTTCTGTACCGGACCATTTGCCGAACAGGATCTTGTCGCCAGTTTTTACTTCAAGCGGCAGGATTTCGTTGTCGTCGCCACGAGCACCTGAACCAACAGCAACAACTTCGCCTTCTTGTGGCTTCTCTTTTGCTGTATCCGGAATGATGATCCCGCCTGCTGTTTTTTCGTCTTCTTCAACGCGGCGTACAAGCACGCGATCATGGAGTGGTCTGAAAGCCATTGAGTAGATCTCCCTTAAGGTTGGCTTTGAAACAGTAATAATTTCAACACTTTAGGGGTTTGGTGCATTTAGCACTCACCCCAGAAGAGTGCTGATAGCGGCTACATAGGTAGGCTCTGACGGAGCGTCAAGGCATCCCACCGAACTTATTTGTGATGCAACACACAGTTCTGACACAGTTATGACATGGTATTGGCGTGAGGCTGTCCCCAAATCGCTGGAATGCAGGGACCGCCGATGACGAAATATTTAGGCAGTCAAAATCGGGAACTGTTTTAAGCGCATGGCATTGATAGGTGATGCCGTTAAAGGAGCGAGGAGAATTCGCGATGAAAAAACTTATTGCTGTAAGCTTTATGGCTCTGGCTGCCACAGCTTGTACAACAACTGATCCATATACCGGCCAGCAAAAAACCTCCAACACAGCCAGAGGTGCGGCCATTGGCGCTGTCATCGGCGCTGCCGCAGGTGCATTGACCAATACAAACAACGGTGAAGAGGCAGCCCAGAATGCTGCTATCGGTGCTGTCGCAGGCGCAGCCATTGGCGGCGGCATCGGCAACTATATGGACCGTCAGGAAGCAGAGCTGCGCGCTGAGCTGGAGACAACCGGCGTTCGCGTTAATCGCGTTGGTAACGAGATTGAACTCGTCATGCCTGGCAACATCACATTCGACACTGCACAATCTGCAATCCGTCCGGATTTCTATCGCACATTGAACTCTGTCAGTACCGTGCTGGCAAAGTACAACCAGACAGTGATCCTGGTTGAAGGTCACACAGACTCTGATGGTGACTACGCCTACAACGAGCAGCTTTCCATACGCCGTGCTGAAAGCGTCGGTAACTACCTCGTCGGACAGGGCGTCAACGCAAGCCGGATTGATGCCATTGGATATGGCGAGACACGTCCGATTGCTGATAATACAACGAGTTACGGCAAACAACAGAACCGCCGTGTCGAAATCCAGATTGCCCCGCCACAACAAGGCTAGTGCTTATAGAATGCATGAACGAAAAAGCCGCCCCACGGGGCGGCTTTTTTACTTAAATCGGCGTGGAAACGTTACTGCCCCTGCCCCAGGGAATAACCTGGCTTGCCGTCAAAGGTGCAAAGGTTCTCCGTCTTGATAACATCAACACGAGCGGCACCAAGAGCTTCGAAAAGTTTCAGCATTTCAGGCATAGACAATTCCTGCTCTTCATCACGCATCATGTAACGGCAGCGCCAGTGATCCGTGCAGAATGTCTCCGGCATACCATTTGGCCAAACTTTAACACCGCGATTCGAGATCATCACGAGCTCAAGACATTCCGGCGCAGCAGCTTTGAGTTTCTCGGCCAGAGCATCCGGTGTCGTGTCAGCGTGCACGAAGATATCAATGCCGACCTGTTTTTTCACATGCGGTTCATGACGCACAGGTTCCGGCACTGTGATTTCTGCATCACGGTTGTAAACAACTGGCTTCAACTTCTGTGGTGTCTCACCAAGACGTGCAATGACGGCTTCGGCAAACTCATCCGTAGTCACCTTCTTGTTCTGGAGACCCGCATGATACGTATCGGCAGTATGGTAGCCTTCTTCAATCGTGCGCAACCAGGCATTATGAATACGCTCCGCTGCTTCTGTCTGGCCAATATGGACCAGCATCATGACACCCGCCAGTAGCAAACCAGACGGGTTTGCAACATTCTGCCCGGCAATATCAGGGGCTGATCCGTGTATTGCCTCAAACATCGCACAGTGACTACCTATATTGGCTGAAGGTCCGAGACCGACAGAACCACTGATCTCGCCAGCAATATCAGAAATGATGTCACCATACAGATTGGATGTCACGATAACATCAAACTGCTCCGGTTTGGCTGCGAGCCTTGCTGCACCAATATCAATGATCCAGTGATCTGTTTCAATTTCAGGATACTCCGGTGCAATCTCATCGAAAACCTGATGGAAAAGGCCGTCAGTCAGCTTCATGATATTGTCTTTAGAGAAACAACTCACTTTGCGGCGTCCATTCGCTCGAGCATATTCAAATGCATATCGAACAATACGCTCTGTACCGGGACGAGAAACCAGCTTGAGGCATTGGAACACTTCATCCGTCTGACGGTGTTCAATACCGGCGTAAAGGTCTTCCTCGTTTTCACGAATAATCACGACATCCATTTCCGGGTGCTTCGATGGCACAAACGGCATGTAGGATACAGATGGGCGAATGTTTGCAAACAGGCCAAGTGACTTGCGCACTGTGACATTCAAACTTTTATAACCGCTGCCCTGTGGCGTGGTAATTGGTGCCTTGAAGAAAACTTTCGTGCGTCGCAGACTTTCCCATGCTTCCTCCCCGATACCGGCAGTCTGGCCTGACAGATACACGTTCTCACCAATTTCAATCGGTTCGTATTGCAGGTTTGCTTTGCCAGCAGTCAGAATTTTCAAACAGGCATTCATGATTTCAGGCCCAATGCCGTCACCATAAGCAACTGTGACAGGCACTGCGGCTTCGGCTCTGTCGATGACTTTGAACTTGCGCAAATCTTTAGGGGTTACCGGGGCGTTCATCTGTGTCTCCTTAACTTATGAAGCCTCACATAGGTTGCGTCATCTGATTGTTGAAATTGATAATAAAAATTCATAGATTGATTTTATCAATCATAGGATTCTCATGCCACAGCTTCTCAATCTTAGCCCCGATCTGCTTCGTTCTTTCGTAACCGTCGTGGACTGTGGTGGCTTCTCACAGGCCGCTGAGCAACTGATGCGCGGCCAGTCAGCGGTATCACTTCAAATCAAAAGGCTGGAAGATCAAATTGGCGTCCGGTTGATGGAACGCACGCCACGCAGCATCAGTTTGACGCCGGAAGGCGCGCTCTTCCTAGAAGATGCGCGTGCGCTATTGCGTCATAATGATGATATCGTCGCCCGCTATCTGGAGCCTGAAGTGTCAGGCTCTGTCAGGCTTGGTGCGCCGGAAGATTTTGCGACCTCTCACCTGCCGACCGTGCTGTCACGCTTTTCATCCCGCTATCCCAAAGTTGCTTTGGAGATCACCTGTGAGCTGACACTTGATCTTGTACGCCGGTTCAAAAATGGCGGACTCGACATGGCATTGATTAAACAGGAGCGTGGTACCGGCGAGATGAGGCGTGGCAGCCTGCGGGTGTGGCGGGAACCTTTAGTCTGGGTTGCGCGCAGCAAGGAGACAATTCAAGGGGACCAATCCCTACCCCTTGCTGTTTCGCCAGACCCATGTGTTTATCGCCGTCGCGCGATCAGTGCTCTGAAGAAAGCTCATAAGAGCTGGCGTATCGCATATACCTGTGGATCGCTCGCCGGTATTCACGCGGCAGTGCGCGCAGGGCTAGGCGTCGCCGTGCTGCCAAAAGAGATGGTACCACGCGACCTGACCGTTCTCTATGATGACACAGCTGGACTACCTGCACTGGAAGACACTGAAATCGCGCTCGTCGAAACAGTCAGCCTGTCACCCGCAGCACTCCTGCTGCGCGATTACATCATCAACGAGTTGGAGCACGCCAAGTCAGCGTAATGGCTGAATAGCTGAAAACACTTGGCTCAAAACGCGCGCGCTACCCAATCAAGCCGTTTGTTCGCGCTGAGTTTGTGTTTGCTGGACTCGGGGTTTGAGCAGTCTGGATTTCTGATCCAGCGGAATTGACTTATAAACAGCTGGCTCAATGATATTGAGACGATTACGAACGGCCTCAAGTGGCTCGGCAAGCATCGCTTCGATATCTTCTGCCGGAAGCCAGGAAGATTTCTCCCCCATGGCTTTCGCCTCCTTCATAGCGCTCAGGATTTTCATACCTGGCTGTTCCAGCTTGCCTGCCATTGCGCCGATCCAGGTGATGAGTCGCAAGCCCTCATTCCCGGTCTGTTCACGCGTGTAGATCAGCAGGCAAAGCTCGCCGAGAGTATCGCGACCATAGCCTGTTATGACGTGCCACAGATCATGCACGACTTCGAAATTCAGTGACATACGACGCATTTCAGGAAACTGTGTTTTACCTGAGTAGCCAATACCTGCTTCTTCAGCAGCGCCAACAACACCATCCGGGGTCAGATTCTCGCCCTCCATAAAGGCAAGGTAAGCGCGGCCAACAGAGCCTTCTGGCAAACTACGCAACCATTCCTTGCGGGTCATAACCTCTTCGAGTTTCACTGGCTCCGTCACGGCACGACGACCATAATCTGTTTTGACAAAGCGCTCGAAGAAACGGTGATGGCTCTTGCCGGCCATGGCACTGACAATTTCAAAAACCTGACGGGTATCTTCCTTGTTCGCCAGAAGCTTCAATACAGAAGCGAACGCATGAAAGGGCGCCACAGGCTGTGTCGGCGGGACATTGAAACCTTCGATGGTTTGAATATCTGTTGCGGCATAGGTCCGGCTGAAAGAATGCGTTTTATGACCCATCATTATTCTCCATTAAGCGCCCGACAAAAATGTAGGCATCGTCAACATTGGCGTCAAGATGCAACTTGACCCGCTTTGAGGCCCTGTTTAAGCGCAACTTATGAACGCACCATTGCACATAAACGGTCTATCCCAGATTGCGGGCGACTATGACGCGCTACTTTGCGATGCGTGGGGCGTGATTCATAATGGTGTTGAGATTTTTCCTGGCGTTGCAGAAGCGCTGACGCAGTTTCGGCAAACGCGCGGGCCTGTCTTTATCCTAACGAACGCACCGCGGCTCAATGATGTAATCCCACCACAACTCGATCGGCTTGGCCTGCCGCGTGCAGCCTATGACGGCGTTGTGACGTCAGGCGATGCCACCAGAGCTTCTATCGAAGCGTTTCGTGGACAACCGGCCTTCCGTCTGGGACCGGACAAGGACGATACACTTTTTGATGCGCTGGATATCGAGTTCGTAGATTTAGAAAAGGCGAAGTTCATTCTCTGCACCGGGCTCTTCGACGACGCTTCCGAGACGCCAGATGATTATCTCGAAATGCTGACGCAGGCGAAAGAACTGGCTCTTCCGATGATCTGCGCTAATCCCGATATTGTGGTGCAACTGGGCGATCGTATGATCTATTGCGGCGGCGCGCTGGCACAGCTTTATGAGCAACTAGGTGGTGAGACGCTCCTGTCCGGCAAACCACACACACCAATATACGAACTTGCTTTGTCTGAGCTGGCTCGGGCAAATGAGGGCAAGACGCCCTCACGGGTTCTGGCCGTCGGCGATGGTCTGCAAACGGACATATTAGGCGCGAACCGACATGATATTGATGTGGTTTTTGTTGCGCACGGCATTTTCAGCAAAGAAGCCCGCAATGAGACGGGCGTCCTCGACATGACAAAGTTGAGCAACCTGCTGGCAGAGCATGATGTGCACGCCCGCGCCGCTATGGATCAATTAAAGTGGTGACGACCGCCATGCCAATTGTCCTTCACACGCCACTCGACTGTGCCCTGTCAGATACCCATCGCGGCCATGTAGCCGTTATGGGTAATATGGACGGCGTACACAAAGGCCATCAGGTTCTGATCGCTGAGGCCATTAGTCTTGCTCGCGAAATAGGCAAACCATTGGGGGCAATCATCTTTGATCCGCACCCAAGGCAGGTTTTTGACCCCGGTGGTGATCCGTTCCTGCTGACCAGCAGAGAGCAGAAGATTGCCCTTCTCGCAGAACAGGGCATTGAGACAGTCTTTGTTTTGCCGTTCAATAGACAGCTTTCCATGCTGACCCCCGAAGAGTTTGTACATGATATCCTGGGCAACGTCCTTGGGCTGGCGGGTGTCGTGGTCGGGGAAGGTTTCCGTTTTGGCCAAAAACGAGCAGGCACGACACAAATGCTGGAAACTCTTGGGGCTGAAGCTGATATAAACGTCCGTATTGTAACGCCGGCTACTATGACAGGCGCGAGCGAGAAGTACTCTTCCTCGCAAGCTCGCGCAGCGTTGCGCGATGGTGACCCAAGACTGGCTGCCCAAATTATGGGACGCTCTTTTACTGTCGAGGGAGTAGTGCAAAAAGGGCAACAGCTAGGGCGCACACTGAACTTCCCTACTGCCAATATCAGCATGGAGGATTACCTCCATCCTGCCAAAGGCGTTTACGCCGTCACAGTGCAAGTAGGAAATGAGCACGTTAAAGGGGTGGCGAATTTTGGCAATCGACCGACTGTTGATGGCACAGGTGTATTACTGGAAGTCTTTCTGTTTGATTTCGCGAAAGACATTTATGGCGAAACGATTGCCGTTGCCTTTCATCACTTCATCAGACCGGAACAGAAATTCGACGGCCTTGATGCCTTGAAAGATCAGGTCACTAAAGATTGCGACCAGGCCATAGCCCTACTCGCGTAATCGTTGCAGACGCCTGCCTCACGCCCCAATAGCGCCCCATTGCGGCCTTAATTTTTGTTAACCATGACATTGCTGGGACAGAAAAGTGACCAAAAGATGTGATGGAGACCGAATATGGACCTGACAGGACGCTGGCTTCGCAAGCCATTAAAATATGCACTTGCTCTTGCAGCCCCGCTAACGCTGGGCGTCGTCTCGGCACAAGCTGCTGATGATAACAGACGTTACGGCTATAGCTCATACGGATATAATAGTTACAACAACCAGAATGAGTTCGTGCGATGCAAATCTGAAGATTTTCGCAAACGCACCTGCCGTTTGAATGGTCGGGTTCGGAATGTCTCCCTTTATGATCGCGAATCAAAGGCTCAGTGCCGTCGGGGCAACGACTGGGGATACCGGAATAATCAGATCTGGGTCCAGAATGGGTGTCGTGCGGTCTTCCGGGTCACATACGAGTACTCACGCGGCGGATATGGTAATAATAGTGGCTATGGTTACGGCAACAATGGCTACGGCCATGGCAATAATGGCCACGGAAACAATGGCTATGGTTATGGCAACAATGACGGCTACGGCAATAATTATGGCCTGTCTCGTGATACAGCCATCAATTATTGTGTTGCGCGGGCCGACCGCCAGCTAAGACGGGACGGCTTCCGCCATGCGCGACTTGAGCGCGTACAAAATGCGTATCAGGGCCGCCGTGGCCGCGGGTGGAATGTTGAACTGGTCTTCCGTGTACAGGATCGAGGCAACTACTATTATCCGACATTCGGGTGCCGTGCGACACGAGACGAGACCAGATTGACGAGCTACAACTTCTGCGAACCGGGTCGCCGTAACGGATACAACTTTCGCCTCAGCGAATACTGATTGCAAAACTTGACTTGGACTGTGAGAAGCCCGGCATAAGCCGGGCTTTTTTATTGCGCGCAGGCGGCAACTTTGAGGGGAAAATGCCTCTCAATTCACCCCAGAGGCTTGCAAATCGCGCGCAATGTGATATTATATCAACTGATAGGGGTTGGTAACGCAGAAGAAAGGTTCGCCTATGAATACTGCATACCCCCTGAAACCGATCACGCTGGCATTGCTATTCAGTAGCGTTTTAGCGGTCAGTCCCACCCATGCAGAAACATCCGCAGTATCTGAACACTATGTGAGTTGTACTTCAGATGGTTCCGATACACGCATCTTCTGCCCCATCCCGGTCTCAGCCAACAAGATATGGCTATCAGAACAATACTCCCAAGCACCTTGCGTCTACGGGCAAAGCTGGGGCCTTCAGGATATCTACATCTGGACATCTTATGGCTGCGCCGCAGAGTTCGGTGCAGAGTATGATGCTGACCTGGATGAGCCTGTGACCTCCCCGCTGGAAGAGCCCTATGACGGACGCTTCTTACGCGAAGCCTAAAGCTCTAAGGAGCTTCATACCGAGACTTGCAGTTCCGGCCTGATACTGTAGAGAACAGTTATGGCTTATTGTGTTGACCAGATTTTGCGAATTATTGGCCCGGTTTTCCGTCTGACAACGACGGCAGGCCGGGAGATATAAATATTGGCGCGGCGCGCAAACCCGCGCTAGACGATTTCAACACAATATAACGGACTGAATTCCAATGCCTGACAGCAATGATGCGACCGAAACCGGTCGCGATTACAAAGACACACTTTTCCTGCCAAAAACTGACTTCCCCATGCGGGCTGGCCTGCCTAAAGCTGAACCAAAGCTGCTTGAGCGCTGGTCGGAGATGGGCCTCTACCAGCGTCTGCGCGATGACGCCAAAGGCCGCACGCCGTTTGTACTGCATGATGGCCCGCCATATGCCAATGGCAATATCCACATGGGCACCGGCCTGACGAAAATTCTCAAGGACATGATTGTCCGCTCACGCCAGATGACGGGCTTTGACGCTAATTATGTACCCGGCTGGGATTGTCACGGCCTGCCGATTGAATGGAAGGTCGAGGAAGAATTCCGGGCCAAGGGCCGCAACAAGCGTGATGTGCCTGCCGTAGAATTTCGGGCCCAGTGCCGCGCCTATGCGCAGAAATGGCTGGATATTCAATGCGAGGAGTTCCGCCGCCTTGGTGGTGAAGGTGACTGGGAGAATCCGTACACCACTATGGCTTATAAGTCAGAAGCTGTCATTGCAGGCGAATTATTGAAATTCGTTGATGCTGGCCTCCTTTATCGCGGCTCCAAGCCTGTGATGTGGTCACCTGTCGAGCAGACAGCGCTGGCAGAAGCCGAGATTGAATATCACGATCATCAGTCCACGACGATCTGGGTGAAGTTCCCGTTTGCAGAAGACAAAGCCCCTGCGGGTCTGGAAAAGGCATCCGTGGTGATCTGGACCACAACGCCCTGGACAATCCCCGGCAACCGCGCGATCTGTTACGGCCCGCGCATGTCCTACGGGGTTTACGAAGTCGTCGAAATGCAGGGCGGCCTTGACTTCGAGCCATGGTCAAAGCCAGGCGATCAACTGATCGTCGCAGACGCATTGGCTGAAAGCGTACGCACCGCTGGCCTGATCGCCGAGTGGAAGCGCCTTGATGATGTGAACCCGGAACACCTGGCTGATACTGCCTGTTATCACCCGCTGCGCGGCCTTGCCGATGGTTAT
>JALEGM010000008.1 GCA_022763145.1 Aquisalinus sp.
CGGCATTAAAAAAGCTGAGCCGAAAATTATCTCGAAAGGCACCCATGATGGCGATGTTTCTGCCCGCATGCATATAACATGGGTGACCCCATTTGACCGTTTCGGCCAGACCAGCCGCGCGGCAGATGTTGCGCAGGGCCTCAAGACCTTCTGACCATTGCCGCGTTGAACAATCAGGCTTGTCGAATCGGGCGCAACGACCACAGCCCTTTGCGAAATAATCCTCTATCTGAGTAATCATCGTCATTTGGTTTCGTGTCTTAGCAGCACATTTGCCATGAGCCAGCTTGTGGCGACACCAGGCACTGTCCAGGCTATATCGTGCCAGTCAAAAGTCCCGTTCGGGAGGTATATCTGCATTGCCTCCCAGAGCCATAAGCCCAAGAGAGAAAGTACCGCGGCACCTATATGAACTTGTCTAGGGCTATATGCTTTGGCCATTTCACGACCTATCACGATCAGACCTGCGGTCAGGGAAACCCCACCAAACAGGTTCGGCGCAATACCCAGAAAGTAATCTAGACCGGGTGACGCTGACGCGCCTTGGCGCAGATCGTCCTGAACATATTGATAGCCTAAACCGGGTATCAGGCAGAAACAGATGAAGAAAAAGAGTAATCTAATCGTCACGATGCCTTATGCCTTCCCTGCCCACTAAATGTTAGCTTATGCGCGGACAGGCAAAAATACCACACTTGCAGTCAGGCATCTCGGTGCACATTTAAGTGCGATGTATACAAAGAGCAAACCAGGCAAGAAAATCCTGATGTCTACGGCTTTAGCTGCACTCGCAACGGCCCTTACGGGCACAGCAAGCGCAGAAAATTTCCCGCAATCAACGTCGCCCGCGCTTGAAACAATCAATTATACTTCGGTTGCTCAACACCAAGGCGTTGATGAGGTGATCACGGCCAACACAGTTGCTGTTGATACCAGTTCCCGCTGGCTTGCGGCGACAGCATTGTCGGGCCTGATCGCGAGTGCTTTCGCGCTGTTTGGGGCAAACCGGCTTTTACAGTTCATTGCAAGTGCAGGCCGTTGGCTTGGACAAGGCACCACAAAAGCGGCTTCCGCAACCTGGTCTGCAACAAAATCAACGACTGCTGCTATGGGCCGGGCCGGTGTGAAAATCGCCCGAAAACCCATGCGCGTTCTGTTTCTTGTTGGCGGCCTGACCCTGTTTGCTTTTACCGGGATCGCCTGGTTTGATGTCGAATGGCAGGTAGGGCTTTTGACGGGCGCTGGCATCACCGGCGCGGCAACCTATGGCTTAGATAAGACCGGCAAATTTTTCAAAAATCTTGCCCGCAAAGCACCCGTGTTTGGCAGGAAAGGCGCGCCACAATCTACTGCGTGAGCCTTGTGTCACTATGACACAATTTTTTCAATAAATTCAGTGGTTTAAGGCAAAATTAGACGGTCACGGCCCTAATTTAGCCGCAAAACCATTTCATACAATGAGTATGAGGAATTCATCTGACAGAGCACGAGGAGAACAAACCGTTGATTGGGCGCAATCTGACCCAATGATGGTGGACTGTTTGCAGGAGATCTCCGCAACTGATCGCCCTTGTCTTTGCTGATTTTTTGACGACTACCCACTTGCACCCCTCACCTTTTCAGCCCCCGCTTTGTGCGGGGGCTTTTTTTACCCATGGATGCTCGATCAAGGTTAGCGTGAGGCTTCTATATTGCTTTTCGCGTGCGGCACAGGATAAGAAAATCTTATGTCCGTGTTGATTTCTCCTTCCATACTTTCTGCTGATTTCGCCCGCCTTGGCGAAGAAGTTCAGGCCATTGATGTAGCCGGTGCCGACATGATTCATGTGGATGTCATGGATGGCCATTTCGTCCCTAACCTGACGATCGGTCCTGATGTTGTCAAAGCCCTGCGCCCACATACCTTGAAACCCTTTGACGTGCATCTGATGATCTCGCCCGTCGATGCCTATATTCCCGCCTTTGCGGATGCCGGTGCTGACATCATTACGATTCACCCTGAAGCGGGTCCGCATCTGCATCGCTCCCTGCAGCTGATCAGATCGCTTGGAAAAAAGGCTGGTGTCGCACTCAATCCGGGAACGCCGGCCAGTACTATCCGACCAGTTCTGGACTGTATCGACCTTGTGGTGGTGATGAGCGTTAATCCGGGTTTCGGTGGACAGAAGTTTATCCAGAGTCAGTTGGTAAAAATACGTGAACTGCGGCGAATGATTGATGAATCCGGTCATGATATCATTCTTGAAGTTGACGGCGGCGTAAATGCTGAAACTGCTCCACATGTTGTAGCAGCTGGCGCTAGCGCACTGGTAGCTGGTAGCGCTGTCTTCAAGGGGAAGAACGATACCTATGCTGAGAACATTCAGGTGCTGCGCGTGGACGGAGTAGTCTGACAAACGATGCCAAAGTCCAATCGTAAGCAGGTTTTACAGGATGCTAGCATTGGGGCCAAGAAAAACTGGCGTCACTGGCATGACGGACTTTTCTACGAACTGCAACTGAACGGACCCGCACCAGACAGACTTACCTTCAGCTTAATTAATCCGTACAAGCCGTGCACGGCTGACGCTGAAGAGCTTCTGGCCTTATTCAGTGAAGAAGAACAGCATATTTCGTCAATCAGTCAGCACCAGGAAGGCTTTTTGACTCCGTGGCAAAATCTACCTGCGAACAGCTTGAAATACTTCCGTTACCATTCTTTTTCATGGCTGTCAGGAATGGCTGCAAGCGGTGAAGCCGGGTTGCCTACAGCCCGCGCAATGGTTGATGGCTGGCTGCATTATAATGAGAAGTACCAACCCGAAACGTGGCAGCCACGTTTTGTGTGTGATCGTTTGTGGCACCTCGCCCGGGATGGCCAGTGGCTCATGCGTGGTGCAGAAGCAACCTGGCGCTCACGGCTACTCTCCTCAATGGCACGCCAAACC
The DNA here is from genome assembly GCA_022763145.1 of Aquisalinus sp. GTDB lineage: Bacteria > Pseudomonadota > Alphaproteobacteria > Caulobacterales > Parvularculaceae > Aquisalinus. The sequence continues at coordinate 2,928 of JALEGM010000008.1, forward strand.
AGGCACCTTGCCAAGGCTGTGGCCAGAGTTGATGAACCTGTAGAGCGCCTTTTTTGCGCCATGACCCTGATCCTGATGGGGCTCGCCCTGCCACATCATCGCACATGCGAGGAACAAGGCAGTACGCTTCTGCGGCGTGAGCTACGCTTACAATTACGTGCTGACGGTGGGCACATCAGCCGAAACCCTTCGCTTCAGCTAAAAATAACGCTCTGCCTGCAGGACTTGATGAAAGCCTATAGGCTGTTGTCACAAGAGGCACCGAACTTCCTTCATCATGCCGTAAGCCGGACAACTGATTTGACAGAGTTCTTCCGCTGCGGAGATGGCCGGCTTGCTGTTTTCAATCAAGGCACGGAAGATGATACGAAGGCGCTCGCAAAGGCTCTGTCTTTTGATAGCGTTGCCCGTAACAGGATCGACTTTGCCTCCCAATCCGGTTTCCAGAGACTGTATGGTGCCCGAACCTATCTTTACGTAGACATAGGCGTGCCAGCCGCCCCCCCCGGCAGGTTGCAAGCGGATGTGCAGAGTAACAGTCATGGTACATTTGCCATCCAACTTTCTACGGGTCGGCAGCGGCTGATTACCAACTGCGGCTCAGCCGGGGCACTCGCGACTTCCGAAACCGCACTGACCACACAGGAATATAGAGACTGGAAGGCAGCCCTCTCTAGTCCGGATGCACACTCAGGACTGTGCGTTGAGGGACCTGACTCGGCGCCAAGTGCTCCGGGACGCCATACCGCCCCAAATACGACATATCATCATCTGGAAGAAGATCGACACGGGCAGCTATTGGAGCTGGAGCGCGCTGACGTGCCAGGCGCTGCCGGCTGCACACATCGCAGAAGGCTGTTTCTTGGCATTGATGGCGACGATGTGCGAGGAGAGGATGTGCTTATTCCACCGGCCGGGGAAAAAGCACCAGGATGGCTGCTGCGGTTTCATCTCTATCCCGGGCTCAAGGCATCCTTGTCACGGGATGGCAGAACTGTGATCCTGGTCACGCCACAAAATGAAGGATGGCGCTTTATTGCAGGGGACGCATTGCTCGAGCTGATGCCGAGCATTTATTGTGGCGTTGAGGGGCCCGTGCAGAAAACACAACAGATTGTTGTGAAACCGGCACGTGCCAGAGGTGTTGTGCAACAGGTTAAGTGGGCACTGAAAAAGTGACGGAATCATGAAATGGTTACGTTCAAGGTATGGGTTATGTTGCGTAGTGGTAATGGTCTGCTACGATATTGGGATTGAGGAGTAGAAGCGTGTCATCTGGTATGGATAACCACCAATCAAATGGCTTTTGGGACAGGCTGAAGTCTGCCTTTGCGTCTGGAAATGCCGTCACCGCAGAAACGGAAATAGTCAGCCCCAGGCTTGCTCCGTGTGATTTTAGTGGTTTGCAGATGGATTCGACCCAGTTACTGCGCCGCCCGCCACGCTCCATAGACCTGCAAGCCGCCGGCAAATTGATGAGCGGAAAACGTATACTCATTACCGGCGCAGGCGGTACGATCGGGTCTGAGCTTGCCCGTCAGGCAGCTTCATTCAATCCATCCAGACTGGTTCTGGTAGATAACTCAGAGTTCAATCTTTACCAGATTGATATGGAGATGCGTGAACTCGGCCTTGATGTGCCGACTGAGGCATATCTTGTCGATGTTTGTCGCCGTAATCACCTGACAAGACTGTTTGAAAATACCAGACCGGAAATTGTTCTGCACGCAGCGGCCTTCAAACATGTACCGATCGTTGAGCAGAACCAGTCTCCTGCTGCACTCACGAATGTGCTGGGAGCCAAAAACGTCTTTGATGCGGCGATTGAGTTCAAATCCGAAGCTGTGGTATTCATCTCCACAGATAAGGCTGTCAATCCGACCAGCTTTATGGGCGCGACCAAGCGTATTGCTGAATTATACGCGCAAGCTCTTGATGTAGCACAGACAGATACGCGCTTCGTGACAGTGCGTTTTGGAAATGTGCTTGGTTCCACAGGTTCTGTCGCCCCTCTATTTGAAAGGCAGATCGCTGTCGGTGGGCCCATCACCGTGACGCACCCTGATATCTCCCGCTATTTCATGACAACACGTGAAGCGGTACAGCTTGTTCTGCAGGCGGCAAGTCTCGACCATGGCCAGCGAGGCGTTGTTACCCATGATGGTCGCATCTTCGTGTTAGACATGGGCGAACCTATTCGTATCGTGGAGCTGGCGCGTCGTATGATTGAAGCCCATGGCCTTAAACCCGACGAAGACATCAAAATTGAGTTCACAGGTCTACGACCTGGCGAAAAGTTATTCGAAGAAATTTTTCTGGACACGGAAAAGTTGATCAAGACAGGCGCAGATGGCGTGCTTCTGGCGTCCCCAACCATGATTGATCTGCCTCTGCTTAATCCGCGCTTCGCCGATGTGATTAGCTACGCTCAAAACTGCGATGAGGAGAAGCTTGCCGAGGCTGTTCATCACCTTGTGCCCGAATTCCGTGCGTCTCTTGTTAAAGAAGAAGCCGCTGCTCCACGCACCGCTGCCGAGTAATTAGACAGACCGCTTGCGCTTAGCGTCAGACAAGTCATAACCACGCTACATAAAAGTCAGCGATCATCTATTTTCGAGGTTAAATCTATCATGAAGCCAATCCGCAAGATTGTCATCCCTGTTGCTGGTCACGGCACGCGCGTCCTGCCTGCGACAAAATCAACCCCTAAGGAGATGCTGCCAGTCGTCGATCGACCGTTGATTCATTATGTTGTGGAAGAGGCTCTCGAAGCGGGGATCGAGCATATTGTTTTTGTCACTGGTCGTGGCAAGGGGGCGCTGGAAGACTATTTTGATCATGCTTTCGAATTGGAAGCAGGTCTCCAGGCCAAAGGCAAAACAACCATTCTGGAAGATGTGCGCCAGCCGATCATGACGCCTGGGAGCCTTTCCTACACCAGACAGCAATCACCGGCTGGTCTTGGACATGCGATCTGGTGTGCACGTGAAATCATTGGCAATGAGCCTTTCGCTATCTCTCTGCCTGACGTAATCATCCGCGGTAAACCGGGTTGCCTCAAAGAGATGGTGGACCATTACACTAAATGTCAGGGCAATATTATCGCAGTAGAGGAAGTGCCACGCGATGAAGTCAATAAATATGGCATCATCGCACCGAAATCGACGGATGGCCCTTTGATGGAAATGACAGGCATGGTCGAGAAGCCAACTGTGGAAGAGGCGCCCTCCAACCTGTCCATCACCGGGCGCTATATTCTGCAACCGGAGGTTTTCACGCTTCTGGAGAAAACTGAGCGCGGTGCCGGGAATGAAATTCAGCTGACAGATGCCATGGCTGATCTGATGAAGGAACAATCCTTTTATGCCTGCACTTTCACAGGTGAAAGCCATGACTGCGGCAGCAAGATTGGCTGGTTAAAAGCCAATCTTGCTTTCGCAACCGATCGTCCAGAGTTTGTGCAAGAACTACAGAGCTACGTAAAAGAGTTGTTTTGATGGAACAGCGAAAAGCCGACTGTGGGAGGAGTGGTTTTGGCCTTGGTTAGAAAATCGCCTGTCCAAAATAAAATACGCCGCCCCAGAAAAGGGAGCAAGTAGCAAAAACAAATGCGACAGTGCGACCGACAGGCCACTTGGCGTCATCCTCGATAGGCGCATCCCATTGCTGCTCCAGCGTCGATTGGAGGCGCCGAGCCGGTGAATTTAAACCGCCGATGATTTTGAGTGATTCAAGGGGTGAGCCAGACTGTGTTTCCTCGGCCTCGAACGAAAATTCCTGCTTACGCTGTGCTTTCGCCATGTTTGTAACCCCTTACTGATACTCACATACTGTTGCAGGTATGAGTATAGACATGATCTTCTTAACAAGTGCTTAACCTGGGTTAGGGTTCCCTAAACAGAATGCCTTGAACTTTTCTAAACTTGTCACTGATACAGAGATAAGGTGATTTTCCTGCCCGCCCAGCAATGCTGCGGGAATGTATAAGAGGTCATGATGGTAGCATATATGAAGTCGAGACTACTAAGACGCCTGCTTGGTGCAGGTATGCTGGGTGTCAGCGCCCTGTGTGGTGCCGCGTTCTTGGGGGAAGCGGAGGCCTGGCGTTTGGCAAGGCAAGACGTCTCTCAACAGACAGCTCCCCCACAACAGCCTTTACCACAAGGAAAATCCGTCAATTATTATACTGCCCTCGCTGATTATGCGCTCGCAGTCCAACCGAGTAATTATCTGCTCGCGGAGCAGGCAACAGGCAAGATTCTAGCGCGCATGGAACACGATGCCCAATCCTGGAATCGTCTTGCCTTCATCGACCTCAGGCGTAACCGGCAACTGACCCGCGATGGCGTGGCCGCTCTCTACAAATCTTACGAGTCGAGTCCATACGGTGATCTTGCCATGATGATCTGGCGGGTTGAATTTGGCTCTAGCGTCTGGACATCCCTGCCGGATGATCTGCGCCAGGAAACGATCGCCCAAATACCGGTGATTGGCCGGTTCGGTGTCTCATGGGAGTGGCGTGTGCGTACGTGCCGGGAAAACCCTCATGAGCAGATCTGGCGTGCAGCTTGTGCTATCGCGCCAGGCGTCGTGCGTCCCGGCACTGGCGGTGCTAATGCGGGAAAAAGTGGATAAGCCCTGTTGTTGAACGTGCGTGAAGTCGCACTTGTTTCAACCCATCTCTGTCAAGAGTTTTTATGCCGCCGGGGTTTGCGCGTCGTCTCCCGACTTGCAATACCAGCTCCCAGTCCCAGCAATAATATCCACCACCACATGACACCGGGAATTTCCAGGGCATAATCAACCTGCCCATGTAACAGCACGAATAGAGTAACGATCAGTATTGTGCGCAAATATGTAGCATGGCGCTTTTTCTTGAGGCCTTGCCAGATAATCAAGACCATCCAGCCTGTGACACTAGTTATTGCCAACAAACCGATCAGACCAACTTGTAGTAACCACTGCAATATCACATTGTGTGCAGCCCCCTGCGTTGCAAGAATGTGAGCGTTTTCAGAGGTCATGATCATATCATTCACTATACTGAATGATCCAAAGCCATAGCCTGTTAATGGTCTTGCCAGAAAGGCTTCCCAGTACGCCGAAAACATCACCAGGCGCATATTTGCATCTTCATCAAGCTCAGCGTAACGCGCGCCGGCTACATCCCCGGACAAATTCCAGAAAAAGATGCCTGCTACCCCAAGGCCAGCCAGCGAGATAACCGCTACTCTGATAAGCGAGAAGCCTGGGTCATGCTCAACTGCACTTTTGCGGCGCATCACCGTTTCCCACACAAACAGCAGCACGAGACAGACCAAAGAGAATGTGAGCCCTGCGCGTGAAGCCGTCAGCAAAAGACAGACGGCTGCAAAAAGGAACGTCACGACACCCAACATACCGTGCCGAAACAGGCTTTCTATCAGGGCAATAGGCGAGAGACTGACGACTTTGCGCAAGGCGCGCAAAATGGAAGCTGTCGCAATCAACAGTGTTATGCCGAAGAAAGTTGCCGCCGTATTGGCGGACAGGAACGCAGAGGATAATCTGTCCTCATGATAGGGACGCGGCTGACCATGGATCATATCCGGATTGAGGGTAAAATCAGCAAAAGCCCAGATTGATATCAGTAGCAGAATAAAGAGCATAGCCTGCCACAGTTGACGTACATCCTTCGTGTGGCGCGATTGCGTTTCAGCTAGGACATATACGGCTATTGCTGCCCCCATAATTGCATAATGCTTCATGGCAAAAACCGTTCGACCAGTGATTGCATCAAATATGAAGGACGTAGCCAGTAGAATCAGCGCGAGGGCGATGGGTCCAGGGAGGACAACGGATTTACCGCTTACCAGCTTCACACCAGCCAGCAAAAGCAAGGCGCCAGAAAACAGGAATGAGGTCATGGGCGTGTCTGCCCCGAAGAACAGACTTGCGCCGGCCAGTAACAGCAAAAGCAGGCCAAATGGATATATCAGTCGTATCTGTCCGGCCATGTCTCACCTGAATAACCGGCTACAAGTTAACCATGCGAGTATTGTCAATTCGTTACACCGGGCTGCCTTCGCGGGTAAGGTAAGAACCTGCCTCTTCATCACGAATTTGACGGCACTGCTCCGGTTCTTTACTGTTAACCTTTGTGGTGACGGGGTTATCCCAATGACGGGTATTTTGAGTTTCTGGCACGCGCCGGGCGCGTATCTGGCCCCTTCCTTGCAAAGTCTCTGGCAAGCTTTTGTTAACCGGAGATAGAAGCATGACAGCTGTCGCAGAACGAGACTTCACAAGTTTTAAGAAGCTGGATGAGGCCTTCACGGCGCCAACAGATGTGCCCTCTGGCCTTACTGGTGCTTTGAAACGTGCGATGGACCTGCTGATTGCTGTCCCCCTCTTCATCTTCATCTTGCCGCTACTTGCCACAATCGCCATCCTGATCCGTAGTCAGGGAAATGGACCGGTTATTTTTCGCCAAGTGCGCTGTGGTCAGGGCGGTGTGCCTTTTACCTGCTACAAATTCCGAACGATGCATATAGATGCACCTAAAGCACTCGAAGAGCTGCTGAAACGCGATCCCAAAGCCGCAGCAGAATGGGAAAAGACGCAAAAACTCCAGAATGATCCGCGCATCACGCGTATTGGACGCATTCTGCGTCGCTCCAGTCTGGATGAGTTACCACAACTCATTAACATCATTGCAGGCGACATGTCTGTCATCGGCCCACGCCCCGTCACATTTGATGAGCTGCCGCGCTATGGCAGCAAACTGGCGTATTACATGGCAGCGCGTCCGGGCGTTACTGGCCTGTGGCAGGTGAACGGCCGTAGTCAGCTGACTTACCAGCAGCGCATCGACTACGATGCAGAATACGCCAAAAGCTGGAGCCTGATACGTGACATCCGTATTCTAATTAAAACAGTCCCCGCTGTCCTTATGTCCAAAGGCGCTGTTTGATGCTGAATTGACAGCTACATCAACGGACGCAGGATATAGATTTGTACAGCATTCAGGCCAATCAGCAGGAAGATCGGACTGATATCAATACCCCCAATCGCCGGAATAAAGCGCCGGATAGGGTCCAGCACCGGGCGCATCAGTGCGTCGCAAAAGCCCATGATATTGGCGACTAGTGGTGTCTGATAGCTCAACACGCCAAAAGCAATCAGCCATCCCAGGATGATCCAGGCAAAAAGCACAAAGATGAACAAGCCAATCAACTGATAAAGAATATAGGCAATGAATCCCATGCTGCGCACTTTCCAATGATATTGTTCGTTTCAGATTATCTAGGGCTGGTCGCTGTAAGCCGCAAGCTGTAGGGGCAATATATGGCAAAGCGGCGCACGATAAAGTGCGCCGCCTCGTCCCCTCTACCGCCGTCTGACAGTATTCAGACGCAGTGTCTCGGGGTCCGCCAGCGAATGCCCCCTCGGCTGACGGCCTTTGCGAAACTATAATCAGCATTTTGGCTCAAGACTGTCAGCCTTTTAATGGAAGGTTCAAGGTATTTGGACGCAAAGTGTGTCGTAAAGGACACCATGCGCCCCCTTCAGCCTGAAATTCTTTCGCACCCGCAGCAACAAATCAGCTGTTGGCACTCTGTATAGGCGAAGCAGCCTCAACCAATTCACCCTGGCCCAGTTTCGTTGATGAAGCGACCTCTGAGGCATCTAGGGCAGACAAGGATGGCAAACCAGGTTGGCCTGCAAGTTCCGGATATTTCTGGACAAAATCGGCCTTTAGAGCCCGCGACCTCTTACGACTGCCATCATGGCTCCAACCCGGCGGCGCAAAGATATAGGCAAGGCGCTGCTTTAAACTAAGGCCACGCTGGCTAATATCCTGCCCGATTGCCACATATTCGTGGGTAGCCACTCGCAAGGGATTGAAGGTGCCAAGGCTTTTAATAATGCCATAGCGCACGGGTTCGCTGTCGTCTTCCGGCACGAACGTCCCGAACATTTTATCCCAGACGATGAGTACACCAGCGTAGTTCGCATCAAGGTAGCGCGGATTACGGCCATGATGAACGCGGTGATGAGAGGGGGTATTGAAAACTGATTCAATCCAGGGATGCAGGCGTCCGACAGTCTCTGTGTGAATGAAAAACTGATATAGCAGGTTCACCGAGCCGGCGAAGGCAATCATCGCCGGGTGGAAGCCGAGCAAGACAAGAGGGATTTTCAAGACGAAAAAGCCCGTCGTGAAACTGAACCAAGGCTGCCGCAGCGCCGTTGAGAGATTATAATGCTGGCTGGAATGATGGATAACGTGATTGGCCCAGCCCCAGCGAATTGTATGACTGAAACGGTGCGACCAATAGTAGCGTAAATCATCCAGCAAAAAGCAGGCTAGAAAAGCCCAAATCGTAAACTCCCATTTGAACGGCGCAAACTGGTAGAACCAGAACAGGATCGCATAAATCCCGGCGAGAAAGGCACCGCCCACAAGCAAAGGCACCACAGCACTCCCAAGCCCCATAGCAACACTGACTGTTGCGTCACGTGTTTCATAAATGCCCTTGGCGCGCTTGCCGGTTATCAGGAAAATCTCCAGCAGGATAAGAACCATATAAATTGGCCCTGCAAATTCCTCCACCTTTGGCAAGTCAGGCATTTCAGGCATCGCTCTTCGGCTCCTCTTGCTGGTTCAGATATCCTGACCAGCGACGGCTCATTTCTTCTGATCCAAACTTAATCGAAAATGACGGATCAGCAAAATCTCGCAACGCAAGACGTAACTCTGTGCCTTTCAGATGGGCTGCGCGAATATCCTCGGGCGCTAATTTTCGTGCCAGTGTGAATTTGCCTATCGCGCGTACGAAACCGAGACGAGGCTCATTAGCAAGCGTCATCATGGCGGTTTGGCCATCCACCGATAGCGCCACTTCATCAACAGCACTCTCGGGAAACTCATCCAGAAAAGCTGACATCGCTGCTGCCTCATCCTCAAAAATAAGACCTGAGGATTGACCAAGGCGGTGCAAAATAAGCGCCATCAAACTGATGGAGACAACCGAGAAGACGACAAGCAGCTGAAAAGCAGTCATCCTTTAATCCTGATCTTCAAAATGAACCGTGGACTGACGAGCGCGGTTCACCGTCAGACGGGTCACATCTGGCCGTGAATAATGCCCAACCACGTCAAGGTTCTGCCGCTCCCGCCGCACAAGTGCATGATCAATATCAGCCAGTAAGAGTGCCTCTTCCCCGATAACTGGCTCAATAACCCAAGTGCCATCTGGCGCTGCCAAGCATGAAGCTCCATTCGCTAGGAATTCAGTGGAATTATTGGCGATCTCCTCCGCATGGGGAAAGCCTTTCGGAATATCTGTTTTGCGCATGAGGCCAGATACGGCCACGACATAGGAACGTGCTTCTCGCGCCACAAACAAGGGCAGGTCCTGTGTATTATGCAGACCACCGGGCCAGATCGAAACATGCAGATCCTCACCCTGGCCGTAAAGCGCAGCACGCGCGAGCGGTAACCAGTTCTCCCAGCAGTTCAATCCGCCAACAGTAAACCCATCCAAGGGATGAACCCTGAGCCCGTGCCCATCCCCTGGCCCCCAGACAAGGCGTTCATCATAGGTTGGTTGTAACTTGCGATGCACGGAACCGATCCGGCCGTCACGATCAATGTAGACGATACTGGCATATAAAGTATGGCCGCCGCGGTCCGGGGCGCGTTCCATGATCCCGAGATAAATCGCGATACGCTTCTCTTGCGCTAACTGGCAAAGAGGTTCCAGGTCGCCTCGCTCAATCACGACGCCCTGATCAAGATAATGCGCATAAAAAGCCTTCTGCCGCGCATCATCAAATTTAGCACCGCCAGTCCGCTCCACCCAGAAAGGATATCCAGGCAAGAGGGCTTCGCCAAAAGTCACAAGGTCCGCCCCATTTTCTGCAGCGAGCGAGACGCTCTCCATGATCTTTTGCACTGTCGCCGCCCGATCCAGCCAGACAGGCGCAATTTGTGCCATAGCAAGGCGAAGATGGTCCTGAGCATTGTGGGTGTTGTGCGTCGTGTTGTTGATGATTTTCACTGTCTTATCTCCCGAAGCACAACCATACTCCTGTATGCCCAAATTCTCAAAATTTGTGTGCGCTAGAGCATATACTGGGCGTAAAACGCTCTTTGCCTTACGGTCTTTTCCCTGTAGCCTTCTGGATAGAGAGGCGGGGATATGCATCAAAGCTGGGAAAACGAGTTCCGTGACCGGTTGCCGTTGAGCAATACGCTCATTGCGGCTGGCTTACTTGTGATCATGACCATACTTGGGGGGCGTTTCTTCGTCACCTCTACACCGGCGGATGCGCCCGTAGTGGAGTCAGGACGCCTGACCGTTGCCGATTGGGATTTTGACCGGGGGACTATCCAGCTAAGCGGGGATTGGGAGTTTTACTGGAAGCAGTATCTCGGCGAAGACAGAATTCCCGCAAAAGACCAACCTGATTTTGGCCGCGTCCCTGATGTTTGGCACAATCTGGACATTGATGCTGTTCAACAAGACCTCGGAGATGACGACACAGCCCGTGGATACGCCACGTACAGGCTCGTGATTGAAGACCTTGAACCAGGCCCCTACTCCGTATTCATCCCAATCTTGTATGCCCCCAGCCGTATCTGGGTTGACGGGGAGCAGCTCACCGAAAACGGCAAGCTCGCACGAGATTTTAAAGCGGGTGAAGAGGCAATCTGGAAAGGGCATTTTGCCGGTTTCAATACGGATGACTCCGATATTGAGATTCTGATCGAGGTTTCGGACCATATTCACGGCGACGGGCGTTTCATCGTGCCGCCCGTTTTCGGCCCGCCAGACGTAATTTCCGATTACATCACCGTATTCAATATTCGGGATTTGCTTATTCAGGGTATCGCGACGATTCTGTTTATCTTTGGCATCGTCCTGTTCCTTTTCCGGCGGAGCGATTTTGCCTCACTTTATTTCGCTATCTTCGCCTTGTCATTCGGCACCGTGCTTTCATATCTGGGGGTCAGCCTCCCGGAAGTGCTGATGCCGGGCCTCGACTTTTGGACCAAGATCAACATATTCTATGCTGCGGAATGCGCGGCTGTTATCTCCGCCGCAGCCTATATTGCTGCCCTCTACCCTGATGAACGTATCCGGATTGTTGACCGTTTGATTCAGATCATCACGGTGTTTTTCCTGATTTATGTGACCATCATTCTGGCCGGGAAGCCTGACCCGTTTGACTTTCCACAATACGCTGTATTTCTACTCGTCATCATTCCGTTCACCTCATTATATATTCTTGTGACTGTCATTCGCGCTGTCCTGAATAACAGGGATGGCGCATGGATATTCCTGTTCAGTATGCTGATTTTGGTCTACTGCTCTATCGGTGAAATTCTTGTTACGAATGGCACTCTGCCGAGCATACCTGCTATCGGGCTCGGCTTGGGCATGACATCTCTCGGCTTCATGATCTTCCTGATCGCACAGGTCATCGTCCTTGCGCAACGCTGGACACATACGCTTCAGACGTCCGAGAAAATGACAACGGACTTATCCCGGTTGATTGAGGTCACATCCGCCATTTCATCAGAAATGCGCCTGGAGACGCTTCTTGGCCGTATCGTACATGGCGCGACCGAGTTCATTCATGCAGAACGATCAACGCTGTTCCTGTATGATGAACGAACAGATGAACTCTGGTCACTGATTGCCGAAGGGCTGGAGAACCGGGAAATCAGAATGCCCGCCAATCAGGGACTGGCCGGCGCCTGCTTTCAAACCGGCTCTACAATCAATGTGCCGGACGCATATGCCGACTCGCGCTTCAATCAGGAATGGGACGTAACGAACAATTTCCGCACTCGTAACATTTTAACGATGGCTGTTGAGGGCAAAAGCGGCAAACGCATCGGTGTTATGCAAGTGCTAAACAAGATCGGTGGACGGTTCCAGACAATTGATGAAGAGCGTCTTCATGCTTTCGCTGCTCAGGCAGCTATTGCCATCGAAAACGCAGAACTTTTTGGCGAGGTTATCTCGGCACGGAACTATAACGAAAGCATCCTTGGTTCCATGTCCAATGGCGTTGTGACGATAAATGCTTATGGCAATATTGAGAAAATCAACACCGCGGCCCTCGAGATTTTTGGTGGCGAAGAACCGGATTATATTGGCACTGACGCAAATTCTTGGCTAGCGCAGGATAATGCGTGGCTGATCGAAGAACTGGCCACCATGCGCGGGGAAGATGTCGCGCGCACCTTGCTTGATGTGGATGTGACCATTCCCGATGGCGGCAGCAAGTCCCTTAACATCTCTATCGTACCGCTAATTGATCAAGATGGAGATGATAATGGGACGCTGATGCTGGTCGAAGACATCACTGGTGAAAAACGTCTTCGTGGCACCATGAGCCGTTTCATGACCAAGGAAGTTGCAGACAAGATTCTTGATGACGGCGAGGATTCTCTTGCCGGTTCAACCGTCAATGCATCAGTTCTATTCGCGGATTTGCGTGGATTTACATCATTATCGGAACAACTTGGAGCACGTGGCACCGTTGCCATGCTTAACGAATATTTCGGTGAGATGACCGACGCCATCTTTAACTGGCAGGGCGTGCTAGATAAATTCATTGGCGATTCAATTATGGCTGTCTATGGCGCGCCTATTGAGGGCGATCGTGACGCAGATAATGCACTGGCAAGCGCCGTCGAAATGAAGCACATTCTTGCGCGTCTAAATGAAGTGCGCGCCTCCCGCAACGAAGATCCACTTAACATCAGTGTAGGAATTGCGACTGGCGAGGTTATCGCCGGCACCATTGGTTCGGCCAAGCGCATGGAATATACCGTTATCGGAGATTGCGTGAACGTGGCCGCGCGCCTTGAAAATCTAACACGCTATTATGGCGCGGATATTATCGCCAGTGAAGACACGCTGGAGCATGCAAAAGTATCGGTGATGAACCGGGAACTTGATTTGATCCGCGTGAAAGGGCGCGCGCGGCCAGGTGGAATTTACGAAATTCTCGGCCATCACACCGCGGAAACCTTTCTGAATATGGAAGATGTGCTGCATCATTATCAATCTGGCCTGTCAGCTTACAGACAGCGTAATTGGGACCAGGCAATCGCTGAATTTGCTAGCGCACTGAAAGCGAATGAGACAGATCGCCCATCTCAAATCTACCTCGACCGGGCCAAACTTTTCAAAGAAAATCCGCCACCTGATGACTGGGATGGCGTGTGGACGATGACTAGCAAATAGAAGTGCCTAAGAGAAATGGCCAACTAGTCGCAGCTTTAATGGCTGCGGCCAGGGGAAATGCACCTTCGATTTGCCTCAGAAACAGGCAGCAACTCGCTCTACAAATTGAGCAATTCCCGTTGGCCAGTGCCATCAATCCTCATAGGATGCCGCAATAACGACGTAAACCGTTAGAGAGTAGTTTACAAAATTCCAGGGTGTTGCATGCCAATCGACGAAACAAAAAAATTGCAGGAATGGTGGCGTGGCGCGGTAATCTACCAGATCTACCCACGCAGCTTTCTAGATACCAGTGGCAACGGCACTGGCGACCTGCCAGGCATAATCAGCAAACTGGATTACATAGCCAGCATAGGTGTCGATGCAATCTGGTTGTCGCCGTTTTTCACCTCCCCCATGAAAGATTTCGGTTATGACGTATCAGATTATTGCAACGTAGACCCCTTGTTTGGATCACTGGATGATTTCGATACTCTTATCACAAAATCTCATCGTCGTGGCCTTAAAGTCATTATTGATCAGGTTTATTCGCACACGTCAGACCAGCATGAATGGTTTTTTAAGAGCCGGACAACACGCGGAAATGAAAAATCCGACTGGTATGTCTGGGCCGACCCTAAACCTGATGGCACACCACCGAATAACTGGCAGTCAGTTTTTGGCGGCCCCGCATGGACATGGGACAACCGTCGTCGCCAGTATTATCTGCATAATTTCTTGACCAGCCAGCCGGATCTGAACCTGCATAACCCATCGGTACAGGATGCTCTGTTGTCCGTAGCAAAATTCTGGCTTGATCGCGGCGTAGACGGATTTCGCCTCGACGCTCTGAATTTCGGGATGCACGACCTTGAACTGAGAGATAACCCACCGCGTGCACATTTTGAGACAAAGCCAACACGACCGTTCGATTTTCAAGATCATGTCTATAACCTGTCACATCCCGAATTACCCTCATTTCTTGAGAGGCTACGTGCCCTGCTGGATACATATGGTGGTGATCGGTTCACCGTTGCTGAAATAGTGGGACCAGAGCCACTGGCTGAAATGAAAGCCTATACGATAGGACAAAAAAGATTAAACGCAGGGTATAGTTTTGATTATCTTTATGCAGATGAAATATCTGCAGACTATGTGCAGAAAGTATCTAACGACTGGAACGATGCAGAAGACTCAGGCTGGCCTGCCTGGGCCTTTTCCAATCATGATGCGCCACGCGTTAACAGCCGCTGGGGCGGACAAGATGCAGACCCAACAACTGCCAAGCTCTTTGCGATGCTGTCGCTATCCCTGAGAGGTACAATTTTCCTGTATCAGGGGGAAGAGCTTGGTTTACCACAAGCAGAGATACAGTTTGACCGATTACAGGACCCGGAGGCGATTGAAAACTGGCCCGAAACCCTCGGGCGTGATGGAGCACGCTCCCCCATACCGTGGCGTGCAGATGAAACGTATGCCGGATTTTCATCCGTAGACCCGTGGCTACCAATAGATACGCGGCACTTCTCTCTGGCTGTGGAACAGCAGGAAACTGATGAGGCATCAACACTCAACTTTATCAAAAAGCTCATCGCGTATCGGAAAAACTCAAAGGCCATGTTGAGCGGCACAATGTCCTTTCTGGAAACCCCGAATGACTTATTGGTCTTTACTCGGCAATATAAAGATGAAGCCTGGCTGTGTGTTTTCAATCTATCGCAAAAAGCGATCAAGTGGACTGAACCAGTCCCTCAGCCTTTCAGCGTTTTTTGCTGCAATCGAGAGGTCGACGCCGCTGAGCTACCAGAGTTGATACCGGCACAAACTGCCTTTTGGCTCAAGAGAACAAAATAGCTTTCAAATGCCACTGAGACTTGCGTGTCAGGCTGCATCAGCATAATGTTTACATTGACAACATTCAGTGAAGGCTTACTGGAGGGCACTGGCCATGGAAACAGACGCGGCGAAAGCACATGTGGACGTGCTGATAATAGGTGCTGGAATTTCCGGATTGAGCGCTGCATGGCACCTGCAAAAACACTGTCCCGACAAAAGCTACGCTATTCTGGAACAACGCGCTCAAATTGGCGGGACGTGGGATTTGTTTCGGTATCCGGGCATCCGTTCAGACAGTGACATGTACACGTTGGGCTATCGCTTCAAACCCTGGACGCATGAAAAGGCTATCGCCAGCGGTGATGCAATCCTTAGCTATCTCAATGAGACAGCTGACGAGCACAGCATCCGCCAACATATTCAGTTCAACCGCGAAGTGCTGACCATGCATTGGTCATCAGAGGAAGCGCGCTGGCATGTATCGGCACGCAATACAGAAACTGGAACCACGGATCGCTATACCTGCTCCTTCGTTTCCGTCTGCGCCGGGTATTACAATTATAAAGCGGGGTATACGCCAGAATTTGAAGGAAGAGCAGACTTTCAAGGTGATATTATTCACCCTCAGCATTGGCCAAAAGAACTGGATTACTCTGATAAACGTGTGGTTGTGATCGGCTCTGGCGCAACAGCAGTAACATTGATCCCTTCCATGGCTGAAAGAGCAGCGCATATCACGATGCTACAGCGCTCACCCTCTTATGTCGTCTCGCGCCCGGCAGAGGATAAAATAGCGCAAGCGATGATGAAAGTATTACCAGCAAGCTGGGTTTATACGCTGATACGCTGGCGAAATGTCCTTTTACAGATGTATATGTTCCGCTCTGCACGCAAAAACCCCCAGAAAGCTCGTGACTTTGTACTTGATCTTCTGAAAGAGGAATTACCGGAAAACTATGACATCGATCGTCACTTCACACCCAGCTACGACCCCTGGGATCAACGATTGTGCCTGGTCCCCGACAGTGACCTATTCCAGGCAATCAGCAATGGTTCTGCTTCTGTAGTCACCGATCATATTGACAGGTTTACACCTGATGGCATCCTGCTCGAATCCGGTAATACTCTGCCCGCCGATATCATCGTGACAGCTACAGGGCTGGACCTGCACAATTTCGGCGGTGCGTGCGTTTACGTTGATGATCGCGAAGTGCACTCTGGTGAAGTCATGACGTATAAAGGCATGATGTACTCTGACGTACCAAATATGAGTGCGACTTTTGGTTACACAAATGCTTCCTGGACCCTGAAGGCTGACCTCACATCGGAATATATGTGCCGCATCCTGAACCATATGGATAAAGAAGGCGTCCAAATCTGCACTCCACGCCTGACCGACCCCACAATTGTGCCCGAGCCGGTGGTTGATTTCTCCTCTGGCTACTTCAAACGCGCTGAGCACAAAATGCCCAAACAGGGATCGACGAAACCATGGCGCCTCAACCAGAATTATGCGCTGGATATCCTCGAAATGCGCTTCGGGAAAATTGATGACGGCATCCTTGAGTTCTCCAACACTCAAAAAGTTGATGAAACTATTTCTGTAATCGCAGCGGAATGATTGCTTGAGAAAGATGTTGACGCATCAGCGACATGATGCCCAACTGATTGCATGAAAATTTTGAAACCAGTATTATTAGTAACTCTGCTTATCGTGGCAGGAGTAACGGGCTTTAATCTGATTTCGGGCGGTAGTACCCATCCACCGGCCTCGCCCCGTGGTGACGTTACCCTTTCAGATTTTTATACACCGCCTACAGAGCTACCTGATACCCCGGGTGTACTTGTAAAGCAGGGGAATTTGAAAGAAGCCTCGCATCTTGCCAATGCAGTTGAAAACCTTGCCATCCTGTATTCGTCTACAGAAGGTATAACCGGCGAAGAGATCAATGTGGTTTCCGGCGCCCTCTACCTGCCGGAAGGGACACCGCCGGAAAGCGGCTGGCCATTACTCATCTGGTCGCATGGCACAGTGGGTATCGGTGATATCTGCGCGCCATCTTATGCCGGGCGCAGCGAACGAGACCGCACATACCTGAACCCATGGCTGGAAGCCGGGTACGCTATTGCCGCATCTGATTATCAGGGGCTCGGTATGCCGGGAACGCACCCCTACATGGATGCGCGAACAATGGCTTATAACAATCTCGACCTCATCCGTGCCATTCAGTCCTCAGACTTTCCTGTCAGCAAACAAGTCGTTATTGCCGGACAATCCCAGGGCGCGTCAGGCGCAATCGCCACGGCAGGCTATCTGGAAGACTATGCCAGCGAGATTGACCTTCGTGGCATTATGGCAACCGGCATCCCCTATTTGTCACGCAAGGTCATACTGGATCTGATCCAGAATTCCGACCCTGATGCCGTTAATGCCTCGCTTGCACTTTCCCTTTACATGCTGACCCTGACAGAAATGATCGACCCGAAATTCAACCTTGATCGTGTCGTCAGTGATGTAGCCAGGCCAATCGTTGATGACATCGGTGAGACGTGTGTCTTCGACTTTATCAGTAAAACGCAGGAAGCTGGTCTGTCATCCCGCACAACTTTCACCAGGAGAACAGAATTTGCCCTGCTGAAAGCCTTTGACCGCATGAGATATCCGGTCACAGATTACGACATACCGGTTTTTACTGGTTCGGGCACAGACGACCAGATTACCCCCTATTCCATGCAACAGGCCTTTATTGAGGATGCCTGCAAGGCAAAGGCAACGCTGGTCATCAACACCTATGACGGCGCAAACCACAATCAGGGGCTCTTGCAATCTGGTGACAGCGCCAGATCGTTTGCCCGCGCCGTCATGGCTGGCAAGGCTGTTGAAAGCACCTGCCCTGCCCCGTGAGTAGCTCGTGCCTCGTTCACGCCCCCGCGCTACATTAGCAGCACTCACGTCTTGTACAGAATCCGTGACTTGACTTGCGCAGCTGTCAGGCGCAAGGCGACTTTCTCTTGAAATCTGAAGGAATAGTCATGGCGTATAATATCGCGATTGTC
>JALEGM010000100.1 GCA_022763145.1 Aquisalinus sp.
CTCAACGCACATGATAAATAAGGAGAAGATTCATGGCGCATCCGATTGACCTGCATGTGGGGCAACGTCTTCGACAACGCCGCTGCCTTCTGGGCCTAACCCAACAGCGACTTGCTGCCTCTGTCGGCATCAAGTTTCAACAGATCCAGAAATATGAAAGCGGCGCGAACAGGGTCTCTGCATCACGTCTTTGGGCACTCGCCAATGCTTTGGAGACCCCTGTATCCTATTTCTTTGAAGATTTACCAGGCGTTGAAGCGCACAGTGACGATGCTGAAATGGCCAAAACAGAAAACGGCACGCTCGCTCCACAGATCCTGTCCAACAAGGAAACGATCGACCTGGTACGCGCCTATTATCATCTCTCCGAGGAGCCGCGCCGTCGCCTTCTCGATCTTGCAAAAACGCTCGCAGGCGCAGCCTGACGCGCAGGAATGGTGATGTTCTGGGCAAACATCACCTGAAGGGTCGGCCGGGCTCTCTCTCCTCTATCTCCTCCGATGTCCGGACCGATTCTACCGGCCCCGTCTCTTAAAAGACGGGGCCGGTTCTTTTTATGAGCCTTCGCACCGGCGCATGACAGAATGGTGAAACGTCTTCTTTCCACACTGAATTGGGGTGCATACACGCGAGAAGTGTGTAGAAAGAGGTGTAAGTAAATTGAGAGAAGGGAGATTCTCATGCTGAAGTCCAAATTTTCTATTGCAGGCGTTGCCCTCGCCTCTGCCATGGCGCTTAGCGCCTGCGAAAGCACCGGCATCATGAACAAAGGCGGCAAGTCAGAACCTGCCAAGTCGTCCGAAATGAAACACGAGAATCCGATGGTTGGTGGCGCTGCAATGTATGCGGACAAAAACATCATCGAAAATGCTGTGAACTCCAAAGACCATACAACTCTGGTTGCAGCTGTTCAGGCAGCTGGCCTCGTGGAAACTTTGTCAGGCGAAGGTCCGTTTACGGTTTTTGCCCCGACTAATGCTGCATTTGATGCTCTGCCGGAAGGAACTGTCGAAGCTCTATTGAAGCCGGAAAACAAGGCAGCTCTGACAAAAGTTCTGACCTGTCATGTTGTCAAGGCGAAAGCCATGTCCGGTGCGATTGTCAAAATGATTGACGACGATGGCGGTGCGCATGATGTGCCAACCGTTGGCGGGTGTGTCTTCACGGCGAAGTATGCCGGCGATACTGTCATGCTGGTAGATGGCAAAGGCCGCACCGCAAGCGTCACTATCGCTGATGTTAAACAGTCAAACGGCGTTATCCACGTCATCGACAGTGTACTCTTACCAGAATAAGAATTCTTGCTTTCACACAAAAAAGCCCGGGCTATTGCCTGGGCTTTTTTCGTCAATTTTAGCTCAGTTCATGCAGCCATAAACCCGGCAAGGCGCTTGTTGATAATTGCGTCCGCTTCGGACATGATCCGGTCGATCAATTCTTTACAGGTCGGAATGTCATTAATCAGACCAGCGACCATGCCACAAGACCATGCCCCGGCATCCATATCCCCTTCAGTCATAATGCGTGGATAAACCCCAGCAACTTCCTCAATAATATCCTCAAATTTGAGATCTGCACCAAGGGCTTTCTCTTTTTCAAGCAAACGCTCAACAGCATCATTGGTCAGCACACGCTCTGTATTGCGCAATGGTCGCATGACGAGTCGTGTGTCAAGTTCTGATGCGGCAACGATCGCTGCTTTCACATTTTCATGCACCGGCGCTTCTTTTGTCGCGATGAAACGCGTTCCCATATTCATGCCTTGCGCGCCCATGGCCAGAGACGCCACAAGCGAGCGTCCATCAGCCATACCGCCGGAAGAAACAAACGGGATTTCAAGCTCATCTGCCGCACGCGGCAGGAGAATCATATTGGGAATATCATCCTCACCCGGATGGCCGCCACATTCAAAGCCATCGACAGAGACAGCATCGCAGCCGATTTCCTGTGCTTTGAGCGAGTGGCGCACTGATGTACATTTGTGGATCACCTTGATCCCTGCATCCTTCAGGTAAGGCAAAACCTGCACCGGATTGCGCCCCGCTGTCTCGACAATTTTGACGCCACCATCAATGACGGCTTTCACATAGGCCGGATAATCCGGTGGGTTAAGCGTCGGCAAGAAGGTGATGTTCACACCAAACGGCTTATCCGTCATGTCCTTGCAACGCGCAATTTCGTTCGCAAGATCATCTGCTGATTTCTGTGTCAAACCGGTAATAATACCAAGGCCGCCCGCGTTAGAGACAGCAGCAGCCATCTCTGCAAAACCAACATAATGCATCCCTCCCTGAATGATCGGATGCTCAATACCAAACATTTCTGTGATTGCTGTTTTCATCTGCCGAAATCTCCTCGTGATTTGTTATGTTGGCACCAATCATATGCCATCCTTTCCCGTCAAAAAAGGATCAAGCGCAGTATCAAAACTCGTGCTGAGTTAAGAAGTCCGGACCATCTCTAGCTCAGAAAATGATCAAATTCTGACCAGAATTTATCACGATACTGATCCGTTTCCATCAGCAACTCGTGATACGCTCCCTTGACGACAACTGTGTCTATTGCATCATATTGCCTTGCCAGGCGTGAAGCGTTTTTTCCATCTACAGTCTGATCATTTCCTGCAGCAACCATCTTTACCGGGATGGTTATATTGGATAGCTCATCTTTACGATTAAGCCTGCCCACCGCTTCTGTCGCGGCATTGACCCACCCAAAAGTTGGCCCATGCAAGGCTGCATTTGGCGCTGCATCCAACAGCTTTCTATACATGGTATGGCGTCGTTCATCATGAGTCAGATTATTGCCCTCAAACTTGCGCGCATGTTCCTTGACGAAAGGAATTGAAACACGGGATGCCCCAAAGGCACAACCAGTTGCAGCCAACCCACGAACGATAATGCGCTTCCACTGCTGTGGGAAAATACGTGTCAGCGGGGAGGAGAAAATTGCTCTTTCGAAAGCGCTGTACCCCTCCGATAAAGCAAGCAAGGTCACAGCTCCCCCCATCGAATGGGCCATAACACTCACATTACCGGGAAAGCGTTGCCGAACAAAATGTTCGGTTACATGCTTTAAGTCCTCAGCATGGGTTCCAAAACTTAAGATATGCCCTTTTTCGCGGATTGGTAGCAGGCGATCTGAGAGACCTTGACCACGCCAATCCATCATCGCCACATTAAAGCGTCGCGCCTGCAGGTCTGCGACAACCTCCATATATTTTTCCATGAATTCTGACCAACCAGTCAGCAAAAAGATCGTACCGATAGCATTCTCCACCGGGAAAGCAGCGACTCGTAGTTTTGCATTATCAGGTGTGGACAGATAAAATGCTTCTGCTCCAACCGGCACCGGGGCTTCAGCGATACGGATCAGGTCAGCTGGTTCAGTCGCGTAGGTCATGCGTCATGGTTTCCCGGTTTCGAGTCGCGCCATGACAGACATGTCACCGCTAATCAGGAGGCGTCCGGCGATATAGGCAGCCTCAATCTGGCGTACACCCGGACTCAGTATACGATTTAAAGTGTCAACTGAAGTTCGCCAGAGACAAAAGCCGCCATCAAGATTGGGCGGCGCGTGCTCACTCACCACAGGTGGTGTCTGTCGTCCATCAACCCAGATGGCATCACTGCCATCAACCTCGATGCGGATGACACCACTGAATGGTTGCTGAAAAAAGTCAGCGGCCTTCGACGCAAGGTCAGACAACGGATCTACTCCAGCAATGCACCATCCGCTGTCAGCGGCTTGCGGAATTTCAGTGTCATTCGATCACTTTCACCAATTGCGTCATATGGCGCTCTGTCAAAAGTCGGGTCTGCTTCGCGCGTGGCAGATGTCCGCCGCACTGGCGGCAGCGTCCAGACACCAAAGGGATGGTCAGCCGTATCGGCCGGATTGGCGTTTACCTCAGATTTTTCAACAAGTTCGAAACCTGCCGCCTCGGCAAGGTCAATCACCACATCTTCCCTTACATAACCTGAGGCGCTGAATGCTTCCTGATCCCTATCGGCTGGAAGACGGTGCTCAACAACACCGAGAATGCCGCCCGGCTTAAGAGCCTCATAAAAATCTGTAAACGCCTTATCAGCATAATCACCCGACATCCAGTTATGCACATTACGGAAGGTCAGCACCATGTCGGCTGACCCAGCGCTCGCCAATGGGCCAGAACGCGCCGAGAAGGCCGAGACTTCTACATCACCATAAAGTTCCGGATTGCCTGTAAATTTATCGTTGAAAGCCGCTATACGGGCAAGACCGCGCTCACTTGCCCCGTTCGGGTCAAAACCTGCGGCAATATAAGTGCCGCCACCGGCAGCTAGATAAGGCGCAATAATTTCAGCGTACCAGCCACCCCCCGGCCAGATTTCAACTACTGTCATATCAGACTCAAGCCCGAAAAAGGCCAACGTCTCGGCAGGATTACGAAACTGATCGCGCTGCCGGTTCTCTGCATCGCGCGTTTCAGCCGCAACGGCCGCCTGCAATGTCATCACATTTTGCACCTCCGGCGCGGGCGCAGGATCGGATGAACTCTTGTCACCATCGCCACAGGCAGCAAGCATCACTAACGAGGAAAGCGCGGAAATAAGGCTGATACGTTTCATGGAGGGTCCTTGAAGAGGTTTTGTTTCCGAAGAATCTGGAGTTTCTGACAACATATACAGCTTGCCTGATTTTGGCGAGGCTACTCTTGAAACCCATTGCACCACTTCCAAAATAAATATTGCCGGGGGCCAATCGTGGACCCGGCTCCGGAGATGAAGCCGCCAGTTACGGGGTAAAAATCCGGATCAACATTGCTTCAATGAAGGATGAAAAAAATGAGAACTTACGACATGACCCCCCTTTATCGGTCCACCATCGGCTTTGACCGCTTGTTCAACGACCTGTTTGATAGCGTCAACAAACTGGAGGGATCAGGCTACCCGCCTTACAATATTGAGGCGCGCGATGAGAACAACTACCTGATTACGCTGGCCGTTGCAGGTTTTGGTGAAAATGATCTCGATATCGAGTTAAGCGAGCAAACCCTGTCGATCAGCGGCAAGAAAGCTGACCAGGAAGGCGACAACAAGCGCCAATTCCTGCACCAGGGTATCGCTGGACGCAGTTTTGAGCGGCGCTTCCAACTGGCAGAGCATGTGCGTGTAACAGGCGCCTCTTTAGAGAACGGCCTTCTGCAAATTGAACTCGCACGCGAAGTCCCGGAAGCACTGAAACCGCGAAAGATCGCGATTTCTTCTGGAAATGCCATCGGCAAGGTCGTGGACAGCGCTGGCAAATTTCTGAAAAAAAGCAACGATGCCGCCTAGGCGCAACACAATCCGATAAGATCAGAAGGGGTGCTACAAGCACCCCTTTTTGTTGAACCAGTCACGGCAAAAGGGGCGCTTTATTGGCTCCCAAACTGGGGGAGACAGCCGCTGCTCGGCGTGATACTCTATTGCAAGTAGCTTTATGGAGACATCTCATGCGTCGCCTCGCTTTGCTGGCAATCATCGCCCTGCTTACCACGGCCAACCAGTGCACGACTACGCCGGAGCCAATAGAAACTGTCAGCATTCGCTATGACCCCTACAGCTACTCCATGGCCAAACTGCAGCAAAGTGCAGAAGCTGAGTGCCGCGCCAAAGACAAGCGTTACGCTATTCCGGTCAGCAATGACGTGAATACCCAGGCTGTACGCTGGGCTTACATGAACTTTGAATGCGTGAATTGACGCCCTAGGGAAGTTTCGGCAAAGCAGTTGCGCGCGCTTCATCAAGATAGCGCGCAGATTTCACCTTCAATGTCCCATCTTCGAGCTCTATCAAAAGAGGATTCCCGGTGGGGATTTCAACGCCTACGATCTCGTCATCACTGACATTAAACAACAGCTTAACGAGCGCCCGCAAGGAATTGCCATGTGCTGCGATAAGCAGGTTTTCGCCGCCTGTCACACGCGGCGCAATGTCACTTTGCCAATAAGGCTGCACCCGGTCGAGAGTCGTCTTGAGTGACTCGGTAACGGGTGTCTCAACCCCGACTGGATAGCGCCCATCAGTCAGAGACGGAAACTCTGAGGGGTCATCCAGTGCCGGCGGCGGAATATCATATGAACGACGCCAAATCTTGACCTGTTCTTCACCATGCTCTTCAGCAGTTTCTGCCTTGTTGAGGCCAGTCAGACCACCATAGTGACGCTCGTTCAATCGCCAGTCCTTGATAACCGGCAACCACAGCTGATCCATATTCTCCAGTGCCAGATTAAGTGTCAGGATCGCTCGCGTAAGGACCGACGTATAAGCCGCACTAAACGGAATGCCTGTTTCCTTCAAAGCTTTGCCAGTATTGACTGCCTGGTTCCGCCCTTCTTGTGTCAACTTCACGTCAACCCAGCCTGTAAATCGGTTCTGCAGATTCCACTCGCTTTGGCCGTGGCGGATCAGCGCAAGATACGTCATAGATCAATCATCCTTTTCTGGACCTGCTGCCTAAAACAAAACCGGGAGACTGGCCAGTATGAATGACAAGACAAGAGACACTGAGAAAATCTATTGCGAGACCCCGACTGGCGGTGCCGGCGTCAATATTCCCCGATGGAAGTATGCAGCCATTCGCGATGTTATTCTGGATGCGACCAAGGCTGCCGGCGTCGAGGGCGTCCTGTTTTCTGACTTACCGACATTGCTTCAAGAAAAACTCCCACCAGCAACGCTCGAAAAACTCGGCTCGATCAAATGGCACCTTACAGCTGTAAAACTGGATATGGAGGTCAAAGGCGAGCTAAAACGACTAGAGCGCAAAGGCCCGCAACGTTTGATGGCAGTGCTATAATTCTCAGAGACTGAAGTATTGCCCAACTGCTTAGATTAGCTCTCCTTGATCACTAAGAGATCGCATGGGGGCTTGTCGATAAAACGCGTTGCGACGCTACCAAGTACAAACTTGGAGAGGCCTGTCCGCGCTCGCGTCCCGGTTATAAACAAATCAGGCCCGATCTCTTTAATTTGTTGTTCAAGTAATTCAACGGGCTTCGCAGGTTCCACACATGTGGTATACTTATCAAAAGAAGTACCGGACGCCGAGCTGCCCGGTTTGTTTCTATGCGTTGCAATCAATGAAGCGATTTCAGCATTGACACTGTCGCCATCTTTTTTCTTACCCGAAGTGCCTGGTAATTTCAGCTTTGCATCTTCAAGCGCGTGCACAAGATGCACTTCGCTTTCGGGCGCCAGCCATTCAAGTGTTTCTAGCGCCAGCTCCATGAACGGTGCAAATTCAACAGCGATCATCGCCTGCCGATAGTTTTTGTTTGCCTGCCCCGTGGAAATCAATACAGGGCAAATCGCCTCCTTCAGGAGCTTCTCGGTCATCGTACCGGAAAGCGGCTTATCTCCTTCATGAACACCCAGGACGATGAGCGAAGCATTGAACGATACGGAAGCCTCGATGAATGAACGCGCCCGACCATATTCCTCATCATCAAAATGCGCCGACATCTTATGCACATCGGCATAAACGGCATCCGGCACAGTCGCGTTTTGCGAAACCATTTCCTTGATCCGCGATAAAGTCTCGAGGGCTTCATCTTTTGAGGCATCTGCATCAAGTATGGACAGAACTCGAACTCGTCGTCCTGTTTCGTGCCCAATAGCCAGAGCAGATTGCAAGGCGGTTTGGGCACGCGCACCCCTGTTATAGCCAACAAGCAAGGCACCAGCAGCAGATTGCGCATGTTGGGTTTCGGGCAAAGACCCAATAAATTCAGATAGTTGACTAGAAATCTTTGTCACTCCTTCTCCAGAACCTCCATAATCTCACAACATGCCTCCGGACGTCCATACCTTGAACAATAGGAAAGGCGGAAATCTGGCGATGGCCTCGGTAAGCAAACTTGCGTTGCAAGACCTGACGCATACTGCTTCACACACCCAACAAAAACGCGGTCCTCTTCAAGCCCAAACTGGGTGGTCTTTGCCTGATATCGAGTGCAGCAACACCCACTTGCACCACTTCAAGGCTGAACAGGCCAGTACAGTAGCCAATACTGGTCAAGCTAAGGCTTCCGTAACCATGTTCCTTTACGTATAAGGCAAACATTACTGGTGGGAGTGCCGCGAAAGCGGCATGTATTGAAGTGGACAGTCAACAGAATACAGACGGGCAACAGCAATCAGCCCTGCAACCGGACCTGATCCCGGAAATCAAGTCTGCGAAAAGCGTCTTCTGGCGTTATGTACGCGGCGCGCTTGGTTTCACGTTGGCTGTCAATCTTCTGCTGCTGGTCGCACCAATGTACATGTTGCAGATTTATGATCGCGTGCTGACCTCCGGCTCCGTAGAAACCCTGATCGTTCTCACATTCATCGCTGTTTTCCTGCTCATCATGTATGTGGCTGCAGAAGGTGGGCGCAAACGCGTGCTGGCCAATGCCGGCAAGGAATTCGGCGAGTCTTTAGACCGTATTTCACTGCGCGCCGGTTTTCATAATTCCCGGATGCCCCCGGCGGCCATTATTCAGAATGTGGGCAATCTTTCCCGTGCTCAGAGTTTCCTGATCAACGGCACGATCTCGCCATTACTCGACGCGCCGTTTGCGCCGCTGTTTCTCGCAATCCTGTTTATGATCCACTGGTCATTGGGCGTCTTTGGCCTTGTGGGCGCTTTGATCCTGCTCGGCATTGCTCTCTTCACCGACTCTACATCCAAAAAGTCCGTAGAGGATGCAGCGCAACAGGAAAATGCAGCCCAGACCATGCTGGCTCATACCGTGCGCCAACGTGCTGCGATCGTCAGTATGGGTATGGGAGATCGCATCATCGACCGCTGGCAGGAAAAACGTCAAGGAGCAATCACTGAAAGCCTGCGCTCGGTTAACTCCAGCAATTTCCTGAGTGCAACCTCGCGTTCCTTCCGACAGATTTTGCAAGTGGGTATTCTGGGTGCAGCCGCTGCACTTGCCCTGCAACAGATTATTTCTCCGGGTGCCATTATTGCCGCCTCGATCATCATGGGTCGTGGCCTCGCCCCAATCGACCAGGCTGTTGGTATGTGGCGTCAAATGATCCGTTCACGTCAATCGTGGCTTGATCTTAAGAAATATGTTGCAGCGGGCATGACCTCTGAACTCGTGCGCGAAGGTGAAACAGTTACCAAGATGCCGCGCCCCTCCCCTGTTCTCAAACTGGAGGAGTTTTCAGTAGCAGCGCCGGGCGCGCAAAAACCGCTGCTCCCGAAATTGACCTTCGAATTACAGCGCGGTGCCATCGTTGCGCTTTTAGGACCAAGCGGTTCCGGCAAAACATCCCTCATGCAGACTCTGGCTGGCGCGTGGCTGCCAGCCCATGGCACAGCACGCCTCGGGAATCGTGACATTCATACATGGAATTCTGAAGATCGCGGGCGTTACGTCGGCTATCTACCGCAGCATGTGGAGTTGCTGACCGGATCAGTCTTTGAAAATATCGCCCGTTTTACCAATGCCGATGCAGAACTGGTTTACGATGCGGCCCGCCGGGCAGGATGCCATGATGTCATTCTGGGCCTACCAGAAGGTTATGACACACAGATCGGTGAGCATGGTGCACATCTTTCCGCTGGCCAGCGTCAAAGTGTTGGTCTGGCACGTGCCTTCTTCGACAACCCGGTCATGATGCTGCTTGACGAGCCAACTGCGCATCTTGACTCCACCATGGTCGGATCCTTCCTGCAGCAAATTGCAAGCCTGTCGAAAATTCCGGAAGAGGAGCGCGACAGCCTCTATATTATTGCCACACATGACGTACGGATCATCAATGCGGCCGACAGGGTACTGGTCATCCAGAATGGTAAGGTCGGCTTGATGCCGCGAGAAGAATATCTGCGTAAAATCAGTGACCTCAACCAGAAGCGCGCGCAGCTAAAACCACCGTCGCAAACTGGCAAGGGCCCAGGTAATACTGAATAATCACTATGCAAACCAAACCAAACAAGTTCTTTCTTAGTTTCCGTGACTGGCCAACCTTCTGGGCATCGTTTGCCTGCCTGTTTTTTATTGGCGGTTTTGTCTTGTGGAGTGCTCTTGCGCCATTAGCAGAAGGTGTCACAGCCTCGGGACAAGTTGTTGTCGAAGACAACAGGAAAGTTGTGCAACATCTTGAAGGGGGAATCATCCGGGTTTTGCATGTCAGGGAGGGTGACCTCGTTGAAGAAGGCGATGTTCTCGTGGAACTCGGCCAGGTGGCATCGCTTGCACGTCGTGATGAAGTTGCCAAAGAACTTGCTGTCGAGCTCGCCTCTATCGAGCGCCTGACCAGCCTGCTGGATGAGAACGAAGTTCCGGAATTTTCTGTGCTGGATGATCTGCCGATCGATGAGGCAACGCGCACAGAGATTATTGCGCGTCAGCAGCGGCTCTTTGATCAAACCGTCAGCAGTCTAGACTCAGAAGTCAGTGTATTAACTGCGAGACGCTCGACACAGCGCTCGCGCGAGCGCGATTTGACCAGCCAGATCGCAGCTGTCGGGCGCTCCTTGCGTCTGGCACAGGAAGACCTGACCCGGCGCCTCTCTTTCCTCGACCAGAAATGGGAGACAATCGACCGCGTACAAGCGTCCGAGCGCGAGGTCGCAAGCCTTGAGGCAGAACTATCGGCTTTGCGTGCCAGTCAGAACGAGGCGCGGGAAACAGCCCGCGAAATCGAAGAGGAAATCAAAAGCGCCGTCGCCACAGCGCAGGCACGTTATTCCGGTGAACTACTGGAAGCGCGTCGCAATGCAGAAATTGCCGAGGAAAAACTCGGCGCTTCGCAGGACGTGCTCGCCAGAACCATCATCACAGCACCACGCTCCGGCAAAGTGCTCAATCTGGCCTTCACTACTCTTGGCGGCGTTGTAGGCTCAGGGGAGCCGATCATGGAAATCGTGCCTGACACCTCAGACCTGGTGGCGCAGGTTCAGATCAACCCGACAGACCGTGATGCCGTCCAGCCCGGTCAGTCCGTTAAGGCTCAGCTGTCGGCATACAAAATGTGGGTTCAACCCCGCATTGACGGAGAAGTTCTGTCAATCAGCGCTGACCTGAAACAGATACCCGAAACCGGTGCCAGCTATTATGAAGCGCGCATTCTGCTGGACCGGTCCACACTCAAAACTGAAAATAACATTGATATTATACCCGGAATGCCGGTAGAGGCTTTTATAGCGAATGGGCAAAAAAGCACTTTCGCCGAGATACTATTTGAGCCGATCTTCAACGTCTTTGATCGAGGCAGCAGAGTCAGTTAGGTCCCACATGCATCGCGCCGTCGCCATCATCACTGCCTTGGTTTTTGCCTCTGGCACGGCGGTGGCCCAGACGGATCAGAGCTGCATTGCTTTTGAAGACGCCCTCGCTATCTCCGTTGAGGTTAATCCACAGATTGAAGGGGCTGAAGCAGAACGTGACCTGGCACGTGCAAACCTTCTTGCCACCCTGTCACAGGATCGCCCACAGGTCGTCTTCTTCGCACAGACTGGTGAAGGTGATGGTCGCCTTCAAAATAACCAGCGTGACAATCAGGTCGGCATCCAGCTGCAGCAGACGCTTTATAACTTTGGTGCAAACAGGATGGCGCGGGCAAGTGCACAAGAACAAGTGCAAGCAGCCGAATATAGCATCGCCGAAACGCAGGTACGGGTCGCGCAGGAAGCAGGCACTGCTTATCTGGAAGCACTACGCTCGGCAGCTATTCAAGTTCTGACGGAAGAGCAGGAACAGTATTATCTGGAAGACGCTCTGACTGCAGATGAACGACTGCGCGCTCAGGCGATTACCATTGCTGATGCCAGCCAGGTGAAAGCAAGTGCAGCCATCGCGACCTCGCAACGCATTGACGCTACGCTGGTGCGCGATCAAGCACTCACTCGCCTTGCCTTGCTCCTTGATTTTGACAGCGCCTGCACAAGCGGACTGTCAGCTTTTATATATGCAGACGATACGGAAGAAGTGATCGACCGTGAAACGCTGGACAGTATTCTGGATGTTGCCGCGCGCAATGCCGCTTCCCTGAAACGCGCCCAATCGCAAATACGTTCCGCACGGGCGACAACAGAGCAAAACCGGCGAGCAGGTCTCCCGGTCGTTAGCTTTCAGGCCTTTGCGGCGTATGAAGAAGATATTGATATTAATGGACCCACAGGTGAGTTCATCACACGCGACAGGATTGGTCTCAACGTGACCAGTCAGCTTTATAGTGGTGGCCTCGGCAAGGCCCGCGTTGATGATTCGCTGGCACGGTTGCGTAGCGCAAATAGCGAACTGACGTCCGCCCGCATCGCGCTGGAAGACAATGTCACACGCGCCTGGGTACGCATCAAGGCACAGCAACAAACACTGGAAGCCTTGGCTGACGCACGGATCAATTATCGTACACAACTGGATAGCATACAGAGTGAATACCGCATCGGCACCAGACCCTTAGGGGATGTGGTACAGGCAGCAGAGCGTTATTACTCAACCGCCAGCCAGGAAATTAACACGCGCTATCAATACTACAATAATCTCTTCACACTGCGCACGACTGTTTTCGGTCTGGACCAGTAATTTACCGCCCTACTCAGAAAAGTGCGCTTCCAGAAACTCAAAAAAAGCAGGCCAGTCTTCTTCCGTCACGCCATGCGTGCCCGGACGGAGATGAAATGACAATGTGGCGTCGGGGATAAAAGATTTCAAATCAGTCTGCTGCAAGCCACCATCGCCCAAAAGATCGTATACAGGATGCGCCCCTTGGGCCGCCACGAAAGTTCCCTCTGGATCAGACCAGACATCACGGCGCGCATTGCCGAGTAAAACTGGTCGCGGCGCGATCAGCGCCAGTAAATGATGCTGGTCCACTGGAAGACCTTCTTCCCTGCCAGCATAAGCTGCATACTGACGAGAAAACCAGTGAGGGTATGCACGTGTTATATCCCCAACACTCTCCCCCTGTTTGTGACGGTTGAGAGCTGCGCCACCAGTTCCGGACTGGTGCGCAATTACACCTGCAAAGCGCTCATCATAAGCAGCAGCAAAAAGCGCAGCCTTGCCATAGCGTGAGTGACCATAAAGAACGACACGCTCAGCATCTACGGATGGTTCACTGACAAGCACATCAAGAACTCGCGAGAAACCCCAGCCCCACGCTGCAATGCTACCCCAGCGCGTCATATCATCTGTATGCCCTTGTGACAGGCGCGAAAGGGCAACCAATCCTGCGTCAGCTTGATCTGGCACAAATTCGCTTGGGTAAAGTGTTGCCAGGGCAAATCCGCGATCAACTATCTCGGCAAGAGGTGGCGTCGCAATGTAGCGTCCAAAGACATAGGTCATGACATCCGCCATAACGCCTTCACCATCACAGCCACCACCACCTTGGGGACGTGTAACGCCCTGATGGGGGATGGTATTGTGATTAGGACAAAAAGTTTCCATCAGGATCAAGGGAACAGGCCTATCCACATCTACGGGTGTTGCCAGCAGCAGATTGAATGTCGCGGTATTCTCGCTATCGCTGTCAAAACTGGTCCATACTTCAAGGGTAATTTCTTCAAGCTGCGCCCGTCCATCCAGCAGTGAATCTGTGACAAGCCGCCTATTGATCACCCGCGCCCCGGAGCGCTCTGGCAAAACGCCATAGACATGTTGCTGGAAAGCATCTCTCAGAAGCACAGATCTTTCATGCCACTCTTCGGGGTTGTTGACAGCCGCCTTCCCATCGAACGGCCCCAGCGCAGCTGGGCTCGCCCCCGGACGATCTGGCGTCAAATCCGCCCACGCCATCGTCAACCGGACACAACCTCCCATAGCGCAAAGCATAACAACCAATAAGGACAAACGCGTTAGCGAAAAAGAAGACGCCATGCTGTAATCACCTTTCACCTCAGCTTAAGCCAAATGCGCCGTTCGTGAAGTCACATTTATGCGTGAAACATTCTCCCGCGTCAGATATTCAAAAGTTGCCCCCTTAGCTATTCACTATATGCTAGAGAGAACTCAGGGAGGAAAACATGCCTGCACTAAGACATTTTAAGCGAACCGACCCTGTCAGTGACATGCTGGCCGCTCTGGATAAGGATGCTGGCTTTATCATCGACAATTTACTCCCGCCTGAAAAAATAACAGAAATTATATCGGATCTTGATCCATATATCACGCGCGGAGCAAAAGGGCCGGATCCGTTTGCCGGTTACAAAACTACAAGGATTGGTGCCCTGATGGCGAGATCACCTGCCTGCCACGATTTGGCATTGCACCCGCTCGTCAATAATATCTGCCAGCATTCACTTGAGCCATATTGCGATGGCTATCAGATGCATTTCACGCAAGCCGTCAGTATCGGTCCCGGAGAAGGCGGGCAGGAGTTGCATCGTGATCGCAGTGTCTGGGGTAAATATGTACCACGCAGTATTGAGACACAGCTAAGTACGATCTGGGCAGTAACTGATTTCACAGAAGAAAACGGTGCGACACGCATCGTTCCAGGCTCCCATAAGTGGGAACCGGGGCGCAAGCCACTACCGGAAGAAATCGTTGCGGCAGAAATGAAAGCGGGATCCGTTTTGATATACACAGGTAGTGTTATTCACGGTGGCGGGTCCAATCAGACAAATACCTCACGCCTCGGCGTACTACTTCATTACACGCTAAACTGGCTACGTCAGGAGGAGAATCAGTACCTCTCCTGCCCTCCAGAAGAAGCACGAAAATTATCACCGGAATTACGTGCCCTTATGGGTTATACGAAGGCCGGTTATGTGCTCGGCTTCTACTCACCTCCAACAAAACCTGGAGAAGGCGCCGAAATTGCGCCACCTGAACACTTATTCGGCGACACACCGGGAAAGCATGCACCTACAACAGCACCGCTTGAGACTTAGAGATGCCTCTAGCGCTCCATAGCGCCCTTGCCTGCGATGATCTTGCTGCGAAATTTTTTAATCCGGCTTATTCGCGTTTCGGACTTCTTGGCTGAATTGAGATTGAAAGCATAACTTTTCTGCCGCCCGGGTGTAAGCGCATGAAACGCCTCAGCCAGCTCCGGGTCGGAGTCGAGAGCCTCAA
>JALEGM010000101.1 GCA_022763145.1 Aquisalinus sp.
GCACTGCTGTTAGTAAGAATACTAGACATAGGTCTTTCCTTTTGTGTGCGCAATCCAGCGCGATTTTTGAAAGTGCCTGCCCGCGTTTTGCGGTCAGGCGGCGTCACCTAAGTCTTCCTGACGAGTCGAAATTCTATTCGACAGCAACAACTCCTAGTTGCATTCCAGCACCATGGCACACAAATCAATAACATAGAGTTAATCGGGAAAATCGGGCCAGAAGCCAGACAAAACCTGACCTTCGTGGATACAATCCGCTACTTAAACGAAAAAAGGAGCGGCAAAACCGCTCCTTCTCAGTGTGATTACTAACTTTATTATTCTTAGTTGAAGAGAGCCAGAAGCTGAGCTGGCTGCTGGTTGGCGATAGACAGCGCCTGGATACCAAGCTGCTGCTGAACCTGCAGAGACTGCAAACGTGCAGAGGCTTCTTCGATATCAGCGTCAACCAAGGCGCCAATACCATCTGTCAAAGCGTCAGTCAGCTGACCAACAAACTCAATCTGGTTTTCAATACGCTTCTGTGAAGAACCGAACGCTGCGGCTGAGTCGATCGCTGTCTGCAACAGACCTTCAATATCAGTCAGCGCACCCGCGGCATCTGTCTCAACATTGATGTCAGCAAGACCAGCGAGACCACCACCAGCAGTACTGCCTGAACCACTCACTGTAGTAACAGTGATACCACCACCAGAGTTGTTGTTGATAGTGAATGTCACATCCGTAGACGTTGGATCAGCAACCTCAGTCAGGTCAACTGTAATACCTGTCAGGCCCAAAGCGTCGATTGAGTTTTTCAGGTTCCGTGCCACATCGTTTTGTGTGTCGCCTTCACGAGCAGCAAAAGATACAGTTTCCGTACCAATTTGCACCGAGTAACCAGATGTTGCACCACCAGTATTGGAAGCTACAAGCGCACCTTGTGTCAGTGTAATTGTCTGTGAGCCAGCGTCAGCAACAGCCTGTGCTGTCAACGCAGTGATCGCACCAGCACCAGCAATCGTTGCGCCAGCAACAGTAGCATTCGCGCTCTCAAGGTTCTGACGGTTCACCTGAATGCTTGAAGAAGTAACATTTTGGCTAGAGTCCCGGTCAAGAGAAGACAGTACCTGAATGTTACCGCCACCTTGCAGCAGGTTCTGACCGTTGAACTGAGCAGCACTCACAACAGAATTGATCTGTGTTGTCAGCTCGTCAATGTCTGTCTGGATCTTGGAGCGATCAACGTTCTCTTCCTGGGCAGAAACGATCAGCTCTTTCATGTCCTGCAGCAGAGAAGACACGTTTTCAGCAGCCGCACGAGCAACACCAACTGTAGATGAACCAAGGTTCAGTGAGTCAGAAATCTGCTTGAAGCTGGCAACATCTGTCTGCATGACAGTTGAAATCGCGAAGATAGACGCGTTGTCTTTAGCGTTCGCAACTTTTTTACCTGTTGAAATCTGTGACTGAACTTCGTTCAGACCACGGTTAATACCCCGAAGGGTTTCCAGCGCAACCATGGCGCTGCTGTTTGTCAAAATACTGGACATCAGCTTTCCTTTGAGAATGGGATCGCGTTTACGCGCCAGAGCTGCGTATGCGAAACGGTTTAAATGTCGGGATTGTTCTTAGGAGTGTCGTCCTGACAGACCGAGTATCCTCACGGTCATCACCATTCTGGTGAGCTAATGAAGCCAAATTAGAGCTAAGGCGCTAACAACAGGTAAACTTCAGACAGTTTTTCCGGACAAAAGCGGATTTTCTTCGAGGCACACTGTTTGGCCATTGCGGCCGTAAACGCCAACACTCATTTCCTGCTGTTGCAAACTTTCCAGCTTAGCCTGTGCCGCGCGCGAACCATTGAACATACTTTTCAAGAGGACGCCATTTTCGTTCGACAGTTTATCCAACTTGATCAGCAAAGGCCCTATAGCCGACTTCTGCTCGTCGGAAGTAATCAACTTCAAGGCAGTCTCCAAGCTCTGAATGGCCTCAAGCTTTAGTGTGCTTTGCTCTTGAAGGCCAGAAAGCTCACCCTTGCGTAACATTGCAGTTTCATTTTCAAGAAGGGCGATCAGATTCTGGATCTGCTCGCTGCATTGCTCAACAGCATTCATGGTCACGTCTCACTCTGCTCTTCATATTTTGCGAGCTGGTCATAAATATTGTCAGCAATACCAAAGCCGCCTTGGTCCGCAATGCGCGTTGAAAGCTGATCAATATAAAAAACAGAAAAAGCATCTGTGCCCTGCCCGCCAGCACTTTCCAACGCTTTGGGCAGCCCACTATGCTTTAGCATCTGGGCGATAAAGCTCGCCTCAAATTTCTGCGCCATCGCGCGCAGTTCAGGATCGTCCGGTTTCTCGGCGCCAGAGCCTTCCGGTGTCGCCGACGTATTATTGATCTGCAAGCCCAGGTCCGGTGTAATGCTGTTCATCCGGATACCTCCTTTACGAATCTTACCCAAATACTAACGGCGATCCGTAAAGGATTAGTAAACCATTTCTGTCTTATTGTTTCATCAGGAGTGTTAGGATGACGCCAATTTTTGCCCTGCTGGGCAGTGCGGGAAACCGCGCGCCAGCCATGGATCAGGATGATCCCGCCAAATTTACAAACCTGCTCTCTGCGGATCAATCGCAGGACGGGAAACAGTTCCCCCAACTTTTTACTGAGATGCTGGCTGGGCAGAACACTAGTTCGCCTGACACAGAAGCTGGCATCACCGAGGCGCAAGGCACTCTTCCAGAAGAAATTCTGACTCTGCGCCAGCAAAATGCGACACCTCAAGAGAGACTCTCAGAGGTTTCTGAGAGTTCGGAAGACACAGAACGCCCAGTAGATATTGAGAAAGTCGTTGCCCGCAACTCTGATGCGTTGACGGAAAACACATCGCCAGAAGGTTTGACCCTCGAGGAAATAGCGCCTGATGATCAGGTGGCACCGCCACCCGTGGTTGCCCTTACCGATGCCCCCATCGCAATTCAAACCGGGCCTGTCGGTGACACTGCAGCAGTTCCTGCATCTAATGAGACTTTACCTGCACTCGCACGCATGACGAGCGATACAGTACGCACAATTGATAATGCGCCGGTGCGCATAAATGACCTCCCGGAACGGGGTATCCTGCCCGTAAACCCCGCACAGCCTGCTGATGGGAAACCGGGTGAGATGCCTGACTTGCCTGACCTTTCAACGCTGGTGACAACAGCACAGGGTGCAACTGGCACCGTTCAAACGTCTCCAGAAATTGAACAGCAAGTCCCCGCTGCCCCAACGGTCAGTCTGGTAAGCGCCGCGACTAACCGCGAAGCACTCAGCACCATTACGAATACCCCAGCAGCTCTGGCGACATCGGGCGCACTCGAAACGCCACTTGCCTCAGAACTCACGCTGCAGCTGGACGATGCTGAGCAACCTTTCACCGAAATCGTCCGCCTTGCACGCGAGAAAATGGACCTGGCTGATCTCCTGCCACAAGCGAATGTTAATGACATCACCAAGCTGAAAGTTGGCCCGGTGTCAGGCTTTGTTGAAACAGGCAGCACGACAGCACCCCTGCTCACTGGACAGGCACAGGTAAC
Organism: Aquisalinus sp.; assembly: GCA_022763145.1. Classification (GTDB taxonomy): domain Bacteria; phylum Pseudomonadota; class Alphaproteobacteria; order Caulobacterales; family Parvularculaceae; genus Aquisalinus. The sequence goes on from JALEGM010000101.1 coordinate 3,567, forward strand.
CTCAAGTGCCGCCCCACTGGCCGCGCCTGGCGCAGCATCTTCCGTACAAACGCCTGCTTTTACTGTGCAGAGTCCGGTGCAGCAGGTCGCGAGCGCAATCATTAATGTCGCCGCGCAAGGTGACCGCGTGGAGGTTATGCTGGACCCGCCGGAACTGGGCCGTGTCTTTATTGACTTCAATTTCTCAGGCGATCGCAGTGTCAGCGCCATTATCAGCGCCGAGGCGTCTGACACCAGCAACCTGATGCGAAAAACGGCAGATAGTCTGATGCAGGAGCTTAATGATGCTGGCTTCGATAGCGTCAATTTGAGTTTCGCCGAACATACTGAGCAGCAATTCTCTGATGACGGCAGACCGTCTGAAAATAATGGCTTCACTTATGCACCCGTGTTGGAAACCGTTTCACATGAGGTGAGCCAGCCTACGCCAACACTTTTATCTGTACTTTCTACAGATAATCTTGACCTCAGACTCTGAAAGAACAGCACTATGGATGCGATCAATACACAGACGACTGGTGCACAGACTACTAGCTCCTCCAGTAATAGCCTGTTCCAGACAGATGATGTTGGCGAACAGTTCGATACATTCCTGAATTTGCTGGTGGCACAAATCGAAAATCAGGACCCGCTATCTCCATTGGACTCAACACAGTTTGTTGAGCAGTTGGCAACCTTCACAGGCCTGGAGCAACAAGCCGAGTCGAACAACACGCTGACTTTCATGGCAAACCTGCTGGATGAGTTCTTTGGTCTTGCCGCCACGGAATGGATTGGTGAAACTGTAGAAGTTGAGAGCTCTTTCGTACCGTATACTGGCAATACCGTGAACTACACAGCCAATATCCCGGCGGATGCTGAAACGGCTATCTTCGTTGTTCATGATCGTAACGGTAACACTCTTTACAGTGAGCAGATTGACCCGAGCGACGCTAACTGGAGCTGGGACGGGACGCTAAGCGATGGCACCGAAGCTCCGCAGGATGTCTATGGCGTCAGCATCGAATTATATGCTGATGGCCAGTTCCTCGGTCACCTGGCCCCCAAGCTCATCACGGAAGTGACCGAAGCCTCTGTCGAGAATGGCGAACTGCGCCTCGGATTTGAAAACCGCCTGACAGAATACGCAAAGAACGTCCGCAAGCAGTAGGCTGTACGAGCTACTTGATTATTAGCTCATTTGTCACTTCAGCTACTGCTCCTGACGCGCAATATCCAGAATCAAGACACTGATGATTTCATCCTTCACGGTACGCGCAGCACGCAACAATGCTTTCTGAATATCATCATATCTCTCGGGGTCTGTCAGTTGTCCCGAAAAGTACCCTTCATTGGACAAGGCCAATAACTCGCGCATCAAGGCATCCCGGAACTTCGGCTCCATGGAGAACATGCCATCGGCCTCCGATTGATCCATCTCAAGATTCAGATCAAGGATCACCAGCGATTTGACGCGCCCGCTTTCCATGACAGGCACGACAAACTGACGACTGAAGTCAAAATAATAATTCCCCGCAGTGGGTTTCGCATCATACTTGTCGCCATGGTCGTCATCATGCCCATCCTTGCCATGATCATCCTTACCACCATCTTTTTCATACTTATCATCAGCATGGGCGGTCGCCACTGGTGAAGGCCGCAGCATATCAGCTGCAAATATACCGCCCACGACAAAGACAAGCATGAGTACGACTGGAACGACTTTCTTGATCATCAGAGCCTCCTAGAAAGGTATCACCGCATTGAGAAAACGGTTGCCAGTTTTCGGCGCGACACTGCGCGTGACTTGCCCCTTGCCACCGTAAGCAATGCGCGCTTCTGCAATTTTGTCATAAGTAATGATATTCTGCCGGGAGATATCCTCAGGACGCACAATACCCGTTACCTGCAGTTGACGCTGTTCATAATTCACACTTATTTCCTGTGTCCCGGCCACAACAAGATGACCATTCGGCAGCACATCAACCACACGGGCCGCGAGCCGCAGCGTAATTTCTTCCTGCCGGCTGATGTTACCGTTGCCGGTTGTCGCTCTCGAGCGATCCAGGTTGACTGCCGGGTTCAAGTTCGCCCCGCCCGGCAAAACACCGTTGGCCCATTCGGGTAATCCAAATAGATCGTTGACGCTGAACTGCTCATTATTTGTACGGTTTGCCGTAACTGAATTTTGAATCTGCGCTTCGTCATCAATATTTACAACAACGGTCAGTATATCACCCAAATTCTTGGCCCGCCGATCTCCAAACAGGGAAGATGGCCCACTTTTCCAAAGAGAGGCTGTCGTCTCAGCTTGAGGTGTAGGCGCAACCGCCATGGTACTGTCACGCAGCGGTACAATGCTGGTATTTTGCTGATAAACATCCAGCTTTCGTCCGGAAGAGCTACAAGCCGTTGCCGCAATGCTGACTAACCCGAATACGACAACAGTGCGCATCATGTTCTGTACCATTCTCATTGCACCATCACCTTGTCAGGACCAACCACGATGCCTTTAACGCGGATCTTGGAGTCAACATTCATGATATCAACAATATCACCTTGCGCGCCCTCACTGAGAGCACGACCGTAAGTTGTGATGGTTAGCCCACCCATATTATAGCTCAAGGTCACCATGCGGTTGCGCTTGACCAGAACCGGCGGTTCAATACTGGCCAGCGTCAGCGTATGCCCGGCATAAACCGTACGGCTGGTCTGCATACCAACAAACTGCTGGCGTATCACTTCAGGGTTTTCATACCCCTGCGGCATAACAGTAATATCAGCTGGGCCAATAACCGTGCCACGCATCATGGTATTGACCGCAGTAACTTCTGCGGCTGACACAGCGGACGACATCGCAGCAATCAAGCAAAAAGCAATGAGTGAAATAAAGCCTCTCATCTATCTGATCCTTGTTGTTGCTGCGAGCATTTCATCCGCTGCCGTGATCACCTTCGAGTTTAACTCGTAACCACGTTGAGCCTCGATCAACTCGGAAATTTCCTCAACCACATCGACGCCGGACTCTTCGAGAAAGCCCTGACGCATCAGGCCAACGCCATCAACACCCGGCGCATTGGTAATCGGTGTACCAGAAGCTGCTGTCTCGCGGAAAAGGTTTCCACCCAGAGCTTCCAGGCCTTTGACATTGGTAAAGACCGTCAGATTGATATTGCCGAGCGCCTGTGGGGCCGGTTGGCCATCAAAAATAGCACTGACAACACCATCATTACTGATCGTCACCTGACGTGCATCATCCGGGATTGTAATATTATCGGCCAATGCAAAACCATCTGCGTTGACCATGAGGCCCTCAGCGCTGCGGTTAAACTTACCGTCCCGCGTGTAGGCAGCTTCACCGGAAGGCAAGGTGATTTCGAAGAAGCCGCGTCCTTCGATAGCAAGATCAAGCTCAGCCCCCGTTTGGCGCAAACCACCTTGAATAAACTCAAGTGAGACTGCTGATGGCCTAACGCCCATACCGATCTGAATACCAGCGGGTACAATGGTTCCGCTTTCCGAGGACAGCGACCCCGGTGGTAGCTCCTGCTGGTAGATCAAATCAGCAAATTGTGCCGTACGCGGCGCATAAGCCGTCGTACTCATATTGGCGATGTTATTCGAGATGACATCCACGCGGGTCTGCTGCGCAGCCATCCCGGTGGCAGCGATTTTCAAGGCGTTCATGTATCGTCCCTCCTAGACTTTACGTTTCA
>JALEGM010000102.1 GCA_022763145.1 Aquisalinus sp.
AAGAAAAAAAATAAGCGAACACGGATCAGCTTTGCACCCGTGACGCCTTACCCGTGGTACGCCATCTGGGCGGTCAGCCACCTCGCTGACCTCGATATCGTTCGCGATCCGACAGAGGCGGATATTCTCTTCTATTTTGAGGATAGTGAATATACGACGCACTTGCAGCTAAATCCTTGTGGGAAGCCCGTGCTGAACGGTGATTGTCTTGATATCCGCAAAAGCATGGTTGCTGACAAGTTCAGGGATATCTTCGGGTACACCCTCGATATTGATCCCATGACCCATCACGGCCTGGCATTGCGGAAATCCGAACGTAATGGCGTACATGATGGACAGATCATTCCCTGCCCTTATTTTGCTTCTGCAAAAGGTCACGTGTATCAGCGTCTAATTGATAATACGGAGGATGGCCGTGTGTTTACAGACATCCGCACACCAATAGTCGGGCAGACCATACCGGCCGTATATCTGAAGCGTCGCTCAGCTATGGCACGCTTCTCCAATGATAATTTTCGGGTAGATTTGACCACAGCGGATGCTCAATTCACCCCCGACGAACAACAGAAGATCATTGCCTTTGCCCGCGCGATGAAACTGGACTTTGGTGGCATGGATGTATTGCGCAATCGTAAGGATGGGCGCCTATATATCGTCGATGTGAACAAGACGGATATGGGCCCCCCCACCGCCCTGCCCCGTCAGGATAAGATGAACGCCATGCGCGCACTCGCCGAGAGTTTCCGGGAGTTCGTCGCAGCACAACTGCAGACAGACACACCCTGATGAGTATTCCTTTTATCAAATCATTTGATTTCGAGTATGGCCGTGCCGACCAGCTCTCGCCGATTATACGGCGGGTAATTTGCAATAACCCTGGCCCGTTCACGTTTACAGGTACCGGAACCTATCTCATCGGGGATAACGAAATTGCAGTTCTTGATCCGGGTCCGGTCAATGACAGCCATCTTGCAGCCTTACTGGCGGTGGCCGGAAATGGTAAAATTACGCATATTGTTGTTACCCATACGCATAAAGATCATTGCGGCGGCGTTGCTGCTCTCAAAAAAGAAACCGGCGCGACCGTTTACGGGTCACACGCACATCCCGAAAGTGAGGGCATGAACGCTCCTGCCCTGGATGAAGGCGCAGACCTGACCTATAGGCCGGATCAGGTTCTGTCACACGGCGATGTTCTCGAAACCAAAGAGTGGCAGCTGGAAACACTTGCCACACCTGGTCATATATCTAATCACCTCTGTTTTGCCCTGCCCGCTGAACGGGCACTGTTCACTGGCGATCATATTATGGGCTGGGCTACCACGGTTGTAGCTGCACCAGATGGCAACATGACAGACTATTATGACAGCCTCGACCTTCTGCTGGAGCGAACGGATAATATCTATTATCCCACCCACGGCGCACCCATTTCTGATCCACAAAACTTTGTCCGCGCTGTGAAAGCTCATCGCGACATGCGAGATGCACAGGTCCTGTCTCAACTCAAGGCAGGGCGTACCCGGATCATGGATATGGTGGCAGAAATGTATAAGGACGTGGATAAATCGCTGCACATTGCGGCTGCATTGAATGTGCAGGCGCATCTTGAAAGACATGTCGCTACAGGACGCGTGATACAGAACGGTGAAAGCCTGCTGAATACAGAATATCGTCTGGCTTAATCAGACCTGATATGCCTTATCCAGAGATAGCGACCTGCGCACCTGCATAATGAGTTCACGTTGCCGCTCACTCTGTATTCCTTCTACCTCTGCAACCTCTTCCAGCATCTGGATCATATCTTTCATTTCCTCCAGGGTCAGGGAGGCTTTCACTGGCCGCATCAGCTTACCCATGGAGTTGGCTGCATCATTGATCTGACCAATTGCCATGCGCCCAAAAGAATAGAGCCCCTCTGCCTCGTCTGCTGTAGCGCTGAAACTATCCGTCATTAGGGCAACCATCTTTTCCTTCTGCGCGGTTGTGATTTCGCCTTCATAGGACGCAATCTGCACCATGAGGATTGCCGCAGAATCACGCGGATCATTCAGGTTTTCAATAACACGCTGATCGATTTGGCGGGACCATTTGCCGCGCCTTACAGCACCCTTCACATCATCAATTGCATCTCGCCCTTCCCGTGCCGCACCGATAACCCGACTAGCGACAAAAACAGCTGTAGCAATACCCCCCAGAATGAGCATTAAGAGGCCCATGTCAGTCTCCTTTTACCTGACTTCACATTATCAACTTCCATCGCAAATGTGAGAAGAAAATAAACCATAAAAATGATATTGATAATCATTCTTAATATGATATCTTCTCATCATTGCTCATTGGAAACTTCCTCCGGTCGGGCAGCTTATATGGAGATAAAGAATGCCAAATATGACACTTGTCCGGACAATTCGACTGCTTACCTGCGGTGCTGGACGGCGAGCCGGTCTTGCACGGACAATCCCTGAAAGGCGTGCCCCCATTGGCACTGTAAGCAAACTTGAGACATTTCTCTCGGCAGTAAACAGGCATGCGCGACGTCAACTTCTCCTGTCGCCACACTGCGCCGCCACTTTTTCTCAGGACGAGGCAGCACTTTTAGGTCTGATATGCGCCAGTCAACGTAGAGAAAACGATGAATTCGATGCCCGCGCGAGGTGGCTGGTGTACCGGAATGGCCTTGCTGATGTGCGGTGGCACACAGACGATCTGGCTGCTTATCTGGCCCTTGACGGCATTTTTCTGCAGCCACTGGCAATAGCTCCCGTCCCGAAGCGCCAGCCCGTCTTGCCGGTACTTGAACCTGTTACGCTGCGACCTGCTGCCATGACCTGAAATCGCCACCGGTGGGATTTTGAAAAATCCGCAACTCAAATTCCGACGCTGCCGCAAGAACATGATCAAATATATCGGCCTGAATTTTCTCGTAGCTGACCCAGTTGGTATCCAGACTGAAAACATAAATTTCAATCGGCAGACCGTTTTCCGTGGGCTGTAACTGGCGTACAAGAAATGTCAGGCTTTTAGAAATTTTCGGATGGTTGTCGAGATACGCCTCCACATAAGCGCGGAACGTGCCCACATTGGTCAGACGGCGACCATTGACCAGTGTTTCCGGATCAGCACCTTTCTCAGCATTATAAGCATCGAGTTCTGTCTGCTTTTCAGCAATGTAATCTGATATGTACTGAATTTTTGAAAACCGCTGTAGCATCTCCTGATCGCAAAACCGAATGGTCGACACATCAATATTGATTGCGCGCTTGATCCGCCTGCCCCCGGTTTCAGTCATGCCGCGCCAGTTTTTGAAGCTCTCGGAAATCAGTGCTTGCGTTGGTACTGTAGTAATCGTCTTGTCGAAATTGCGGATTTTGACTGTGGTCAGGGCAATTTCCATGACGTCCCCATCGACATTGTAGCTCGGCATTTCTATCCAATCACCCACCGCCACCATACGATTTGCTGACAGCTGGATGCCTGAGACAAAGCCAAGGATAGGGTCCTTGAAGACAAACATTAAAACCGCTGTCAGCGCACCAAAGCCAGCCAGCAGGGAAAGCGGCGATTGACCCAGAACAAGTGAAAGAACAGCAACAAGCGCCAGAAAATAGATCGCCATTTTTGCGACCTGCACAAAACTTTTGATCGGAAACTGCCGCGAAATCGCATATGTGCGATAGACTTCCTGCCCAGTGTTGATCAGGGCATCAAGAAAGAGCACACCATTGATAACCATATAGACGAGTGCTGCAGTCGCAACAAATCCGCCCACAGATGGCCACTGCATCAGCGCTGCGGGTGCAAGCATATATATGACGATAGCCGGCGCCTGGTGTGAGAGACGCTCAAACACTTTGTTCCGCAAGATGATATTATCACGTTCGCTGTCCGAAGCTGACAAAAAGCGGTGTATCCAGGTAACGATAATGCGGCGCGCTATGATATCTGCCAAAAATGCCAGCAAGATGATCCCGACACAGGCCGTCCCCACAGCCAGCCATCCGCTGAGATTTTCAAATGCCGGAAACCCGGCAAAAAACTGTTCGAGAGACTGCATTACAACTTTCCAGCATTTACCAATGTGCCGTTTATTTTGCTGTTCGGAAGGAATGAAAAGACTGCGATAATCCGTTAAACGCTTATTCGCAGGGTGTGTAGCTTACGTAAAAAGTACTAGAACCGGCTGGAGTTTGAGTTGTTGGTATCTAAGGTAGACCAACCGCAGTGTATGTATTAGCATTGAATTTCTTTAAGTAATTGGGGGTTTGAAATGAATTTTTCAATTTATGACGAAATTATTACAGACATAGCCGATGAAAGTTTGAACATGGACCAAGCTTCTAATGACTCAATCAGATCAGAGTCTCCATTTCTTACTGTAGGAAATCTACCAGACACGATTATTTATGACCACAATTCGTTTCCATCACCTCCATTGGAACTTCTGGACAATCAGGATTCGACCCTAGAGCTATCGGACATTGATGGATCAAACGGGATAACTATCAACGGCATTGACTTCTACGACTACAGTGGTCTTTCAGTCTCCTCTGCGGGAGATGTGAATGGCGATGGCTTCGATGATATAATTATAGGTGCGCCATACGCAGCGTCAGGGGGACAAAACTTCGCAGGTGAAGCATACGTTATTTTCGGCAACAGCCAAGGATTGCCCACAACACTTAACTTAAGCGACCTAGATGGCAGTAATGGCTTTCTGCTCAACGGCATAACTTCGGGTGTTAGTAGTCTCTTCGGTTACGCTGTCTCTTCAGCCGGTGACATAAATGGGGATGGCATAAGTGACCTTATTGTTGGCGCGCAAGGTTACGGCTCTACTGGGGCATATGTCGTGTTTGGTGACGACAATGGCTTTGCCAGCTCCATTAACGTGAATAATCTAGACGGTACGGACGGTTTCAAAGTTAATGGTGTATCCGGGAATGCGTTTACAGGGCGGTCTGTCAGTGGCGCAGGTGATATCAACGGAGACGGTATTGATGATCTGATCATTGGTGCTGATTATGCCAGCGGTAACTTGGAGATAGGAGATTCAGAAGGGGAAGCATACATCATTTTTGGGAAGAACACGAGCTTTTCTGAAACTTTCGAATTAACGGCACTTGATGGAAGCAATGGCTTCAAGATGCATGGCGAAAAAGCAAGAGACCGACTTGGTTATTCTGTATCCGATGTGGGTGACATGAATGGTGACGGTATTGACGATTTCGCCATTAGTGCTTTTAGGGCAGATCCGGATTTTAAACCTGAGGCTGGCAAAACCTATGTCGTATTCGGAAATGAAACTGGCTTTGATGCTCTATTGTCACTTTCAACACTTGATGGGACCAATGGGTTCGTATTCAACGGCGAGGTGAGGGAAGAAGCAGGGCGGTCCATATCATCAGCTGGAGACTTCAACGGAGACGGCATAAGTGATTTGATCATTGGCGCGCCGGAAGCAAATCAGGAAGCCGGTAAAAGCTATATCATTTTTGGTTCAACCGAAGGCTTCTCTGCAGAGTTGGATGCAAACACACTCGACGGAACAAATGGATTTACCATAAACGGAATCAATTCAAGAGAGAATAGCGGCTTTTCAGTTTCATCAGCAGGCGACTTCAACGGTGATGGATTCGATGATTTAATCATCGGCGCACCTGAAGCAGCACCACAAGATACTAATAGAGCAGGTGAAGCATATCTATTATTAGGCGCGCCTACAGGATTTTCCCCCTCCTTCAGTTTGTCAGACTTGGATGGTACTAATGGCTTCATTTTAACTGGTAGTGATATCCTAGATCGTGCGGGTATTTCTGTATCATCAGCAGGCGATGTAAACGGAGATGGTTTCAGTGACCTTCTCATCGGTGCACCAGGTGGAGATAATACCGCACCAGGTTCAGGTGAGACCTATGTAATCTTTGGTTTTTCATTCGGACCTATAAATGGCTCATTAGGAAATGACATACTTCAAGGTACTGAAGAAGCAGATTTGATAAACGGTTTTACTGGTAATGATGTAATCTTCGGAAATGCTGGTAACGATGTAATCGATGCAGGTTCCGGTCAGGATGAAGTAGACGGAGGCCTGGGTAATGATGAAATTGTTGGTGGATCAGGAAACGATCTTATCCTCGGAGGTGAAGACGACGATCTCCTAATGGGAAATGGCGGTAACGACCTATTGAACGGTAACGATGGTAACGACCATATTGATGGCGGTAATGGCAGGGATCGCATTGAAGGTGGCACAGGTGATGACGAACTAATCGGTGGTAATGGCGGCGATACCATTTTCGGCGGTGGCGGTAATGATATCATTTCGGGGCGACGCGGATCGGATGTCATTGATGCTGGTGCCGGGAATGACTTTGTTTCTGGGCGTGGTCTGACGGATGTGATCTTTGGGGGTGATGGGGACGATGATCTGCGCGGTAACGGGGGACGCGACACACTGAACGGCGATGCTGGAAATGACAGGCTGATCGGCGGTCAGGGTGATGATATATTGAATGGCGGCACCGATGATGACTTTCTAGATGGCCGAGCTGGTAATGATATATTGT
>JALEGM010000103.1 GCA_022763145.1 Aquisalinus sp.
ACTCAGATGAAAGCTGCTCAGCTTTCATCATATCAACCTGGATATTCTCGTGCGGAATATCTTTTTCAGCCAGTACCATGCGGGCCTTGCGCGGGCTCGGGGCCGGCGCATAATCGTAAAATTTGATGGTCATTGAGATGCCTCAGAGTTTTGAGAAAGTCATGATGCCACCCTCGTTTGTGGCAAGATTCCCGTCTTTTACGTCAAGGTAAAGTTGGCTGATTTCATCGCGTGTTTCAGCTGATACAACTTTCATCCACTTACTGGCATCTTTCGCGACCGCCTGACTGGCCGCATACAGATCAGTCACAAACTGGCCACCAGTCGCCTTGGCCCGCTCTGCCGCATAGGCTGGCATGAAAAACAGGCGGGAGCGCTCATCAATATAGCCTTCGCCTTTTCTCTCCTCATCCCAATGGGACGCACCAACGATAACCGTGTGCTTCATGTTATCACCCAGATGGCGATGCAGTTCTGCAAGCGTGGTCCCATTGCCGGAGAAATCGACAATGACCGTTGGGGATGCAGCATCCATCGCGCTTACTTCATCATAGGCATACACCTTGTCATAATATCCGGTGTCCTGAACGGCAGCCTTGTTCCGCGCTGAGGTCAGGCCAGCGACTGTCTTGCCTTGAAGGTTTGAGCGCCCCAGAAGATAGGCAAGCCCAAGTGACGTTTTACTCGACGCACTGACCAAAAGAATTGTTTCTGCGCCCTGGTAATCTGTCTCTTGCAGCCAATCTGCCAAGCCGAAAGAGGTGCCTGCCAGCGGGAACCACAAGGCGCGGTACTCTTCCAGATCAGGCTCGTAAAACGGGTCGGCCTTAAGCCTTACAAATACATTATAGATGGCGGGTAAGTTTTCCCGGTGCGCAGAAATATCCCGGAACTGATTATCCTGGACGCCGCCGGGCTTTACGATGAAATCTGTGGACATTGGCAAATACCCATATACGCGCTCACCGACTTCAAAATCAGGATGGCGGCTCTCTGTCACATCCGCAAAGCCCCAGACAGGTATAATGCCCCAACCATCTTCTTCGACCGGATAGAACTTCCAGTAACCGAATTGATCGCCAATGGCGCCGTATGTGATATTGTTAGCGGTGAAGGCAAAGTGATCCACCTTCAATTTAACATCGCCATCTTGCAACCCTGGCAAGCTGGCTTCAGCCCATTTGGTTTCATTAATGTTGGCCTTATTCACCTCAAGGCGGGTAATGCTGGTCATCTCCATCTCCTTTTTCCGCAGGTTGGCGGTAGCCTCTCAACTGGTCAAGGACAGGCCGCAGAATTGGGCGATTACAATCTGAGATGCCCGCCTGTGTTAAATCACTTAGCCGCCAGCACGTCGCGGATGGCATTCGATATCTCTTCATTGGTGAAGGGTTTAATCAGCACCTGATTGGCGCCCTGCACATCAGCGATGGCTGTTGCCTGTTCAAGAGTGCGTCCCGGGCCGCCACCGGACATGACAATAACCGGCTGCGTGAAACCACCAGAACGGATTTCTCCCAATAGATTGAGACCATTGTCTTCCCCAAGCCAGATATCCAGCAGGATCAGGTCAGTTTTGGCTGCAGAGTGCGCCAGATAGGTGGTCGCTTCATTGGCACCTGCTGCCAGACGGACCTCATGTCCCTCATCGATAAGCACGGCTTGCAGAGCCTCTCGAACATGCGCGTCATCATCTATAATCAATATATTTGCCATACCTGCTTCTACCGCACTGGCAACATGATCTCAAATTAGCTGAGCAGCCCATTTTTCTGGCGCCCTAATCGCGCTAGACTTGCCCCATGACAGAGAATAACGACCAATCCAGCCTGCTCTCCTCTGTTCTTGAGCAGCCAGCAGCCTTCGAGAAATCCCAACGTCTGGCCCGGGTTGGTCATGCCATGAATGATGTCAGGCGAGGCTGTTGGACAGCATCGGACATGTTGTGGAATATGCTCGGCTTGCCGCCGCAAAAAAAACCTGTCGTCTATGAAAGCCGCCGTGAGAAGAAACTGCTTGGCCCCTATTATGACGAAATCATTCGTATGCGACGCGCCTGTATCGAGTCACGTACTGCCCAAACCCATGAGCTCCACGCACATAATGCACGCACAGGTAAGGCCGCAATCTTCCGACTGGAGTTTCATCCGGAGCTTGATGATGATCATTATGTAGACTCCTTCTTCCTTATTTTTTCAGATGTGACGCATCAGCGAAGATTGGAAGACAGACTGAAAAATGAACGCGCAACCCTCGCAAGGGCGCAACAAGTCGCGCGCGTTGGGCATTTTTTTCACGACTTATCTGATCATACGATCACAGGTTCTGAGATGTTGTGGGATATACTGGGGATTGATCCAGAGCACAGCCCTGCCACTTATGACGAAGCCGCCCAACTTCTCTTTGATGATCAGACACTGGAGACCAGCCTCGCCCGTCGGGAACAACTTCTGAATACTGGTGAGGACATCAAATATGAAATCAAGCTGCCCAGAGCTGATACCGGTGAAATTCGTTATTTCCGTGTGCAGATTCATCCGGAGAAGAACCAGGATGACATGATTGTCCGCTTTTTTGGAGTGGTCGCAGACATTACAGAACAAAAGCTACTGGAAGTAGAGTTACGATATCAGCAGGAGCTATCGCTAAAGGCGCAGGAAGTTGGCCGGGTTGGTCATTTTTATAATGACTATGCTAGCAAGAGCCTGTTCTGGTCTGATACGGTCTATGACATTTTCGGCATAGAAGAACGCGCGCCGCATCTTCTCGGGACAGACCGGCTTCGCCCAGCACTGATGCCGGGGGAAGCTGAGAAGTTTGAAGCCGAGGGACGGCGCGTTGTCGATATGGGCGGCGCTTCTTTTTCATACACATTTCATGGCAAGCGCCCAAATGACGGGAAAGTTATCTTTGTGCAAAGTGACTGTACAATTGAGTATGCTAACGGTCGCGTGAAAGCCATTCTCGGCTTTCTGCAGGATATTACGGAGCGCGTTGAAGCTCAGAACACGCGTGAAAAGCTGGAGGCGGCCTTGCAGGAGGCGCAGAAATCCGAGGCCCTGAACTATTTTGCCGGGGGCATGGCACACGAGCTTTCAAACATGCTTCAACCTGCAATCAGCTTCGGCACACTGGCAAAGTCCGCTGCCAGTAAGGGGGACAGTAAAACTGCCGAAAAGCATATCAGCGAAGCGCTGAATGCCATCAACCGGGCGACTGACCTGACACGAAAGGCGTTGCAATTTGTACGTAACTCACCAGTCAGTGGGCAAAGTATCAGTATCATCTCGGCTTTGGCCGAAGCCAGAAGCATTCTACGGGCTAGTTCTGGCAATATCCGGTGGGATCTGAGCGCCGAACTGTATGGTCTTTGTATACATGCCGAGACCACAGGCTTCGTGCAAATTCTTCTGAACCTCGTCAGAAATGCCATAGAGGCAAGCGGCAGTAATGAGAGAGTTGAGATAACAGCCGAAAAACATGAGGTGACCGATAAGCCATTCTGGCAAGCGTATGAATTGACGCCCGGAAAATATATTAAAGTCTGTGTGCGTGACTTTGGTCCTGGCATATCTTCTGATATTTCTGAAGATATCTTCAATCCAATGTTCACGACAAAATCAGGCGGCATGGGAACAGGACTTGGTCTGCCGGTGTCCAAAGGGCTGGCAGAGCGCTGGGGAGGTGCCCTCATTCTGAATGACGATAATCAGCACGGCGCAGAGTTCTGGCTTTTACTGCCAATCACTGACTAATTACTATTCCGGGGTGCCTGCCGGGCGTGAAAGTCCTGCTGGAAAGCCTCAAAGCGCCCTTCTGCGATCGCCGCTCGCATCGCACTCATCAGTTGCTGATAGTAATGCAGATTATGCCATGTAAGCAGCATTGGCCCAAGATACTCCCCTGCCCGGAAAAGATGATTGAGATAGGCTTTGGAGTATTGAGACGAGGCGGGACAGTCGCTGTCTGGGTCGAGAGGGGTTTCGTCTTCGATGAAACGGGCATTTTTGATGTTGATCGGACCATCTGGTGTCCAAGCCTGTCCATGACGCCCGGAACGGGTCGGGAGGACGCAATCGAACATGTCAACGCCTCTGGCAACAGCCCCAACGAGGTCGGACGGTTTTCCGACACCCATCAGATAGCGCGGCTTGTCCTGCGGCAAGTGCGGAGTCGTGAAATCCAGCACCCGGAACATTTCTTCCTGTCCTTCACCAACGGCTAAACCGCCAATAGAGAAGCCGGGAAAGTCTAGTTCCATGAGGCCTTCAAGTGACCGTCGGCGGAGATGCTCGAAAGTAGACCCCTGGACAATACCAAACAGTGCCTGCCCAGGCTTCGACATTTCATTGAAAGCGTCCTGCGAACGCTTCGCCCAGCGCAAGGACAATTCCATGGAGCTTTCGGCTGCTTCCACTGTGATTGGAAATGGTGGACATTCGTCCAGTTGCATCTGGATGTCTGCACCCAGCAGGCACTGGATTTCTATACTACGTTCAGGCGACAGGGCGTGGGCAGAACCATCAATATGAGAGCGGAACGTTACGCCCTGTTCGGTCATTTTACGTAACGAAGCCAGAGACATGACCTGAAAGCCACCTGAGTCTGTCAGGATAGGGCCATTCCAGCGCATGAATTGATGCAAGCCCCCTAACCTGTCGATACGCTCCGCCGTTGGGCGCAACATCAGGTGATAGGTATTGCCAAGAATTACGTCCGCACCTGTTGACGCGACATGCTCCGGATGCATTGCTTTAACCGTGGCAGCTGTGCCAACCGGCATAAAGGCGGGTGTACGTATATCGCCACGCGGTGTCGAGATGATACCAGTACGCGCTGCACCATCCGTATGGTGCAGGTTGAAGGAAAAGGTATTCGGCAAGCTACTGTTCATGGCGTTCCAGATAGCAGGCATCACCATAGGAATAAAAGCGATAGCTTTGCGTGATTGCATGCGCATAAGCCGCCTTCATGCGGTCGTGACCCGAGAAGGCGGAAACCAGCATGAACAGCGTTGAACGTGGCAGGTGGAAGTTTGTGATGAGTGCATCAACGGCACGAAACCGAAACCCGGGAGTGATAAAAATATCTGTTTCGTCGCTGAACGGTTCCATGCCATTTTCACCCGCTGCACTTTCCAGAAGCCTGAGCGATGTCGTGCCGACGCTTATTACCTTGTTACCTGCTGCGTGCGTCTCATTGATAAGCCGGGCAACTTCCGGAGAAACTTCCCCCCATTCGGCGTGCATCTGATGATCTTTTGTATCCTCTGCCTTAACCGGCAGAAACGTGCCCGCGCCCACGTGAAGCGTCACATCAGCAAGTCGGACATGCTTGTTTTCGAGGCTTACAAAAATCTCGTCGGTAAAGTGGAGACCTGCTGTTGGCGCTGCGACAGAGCCTTGGCGGGTGGCAAATACCGTCTGGTAGTCCTGTTGGTCCTTCTCATCCACCTCCCGTTTGCGTCCGATATAAGGTGGCAACGGCATCTCACCGGTTGCCTGTAATGCCTCTGAAAACGAGCTGGTCTGTGTATTGAATTTCAATTCCACCTCGGCCGCATTGCGCATGATAACCGTGGCAGAAAGGATGGGGGAAAAGACTATCTCGTCCCCTTTACGTAATCTTTTGGCAGGCCGGGCAAAGGCGCGCCAGCGCACATCATTCATGTCTTCTGAAATGAGCGACTTATGAAGGTTGATTTCAACTTCGATATCCTGCCCCTGTTCATCTCGGGCAAGTCGAATGCCGCGCAAGGCAGCAGGAATGACCTTGGTGTTGTTGCGCACGAGCACGTCACCCGGCTGCAAGAGATCAATAATATCCGAGAATTGTCTGTCCACCAACTCGTTGCCAACACACAATAAGCGAGAAGCCGAACGCGGTGATGCCGGTCGTAGAGCGATTAACTCTTCAGGAAGATCGAAATCAAATTCATCAACGCGCATAAAGCCAGTACATTTTTGACCCTCAAAAAAGGTAATTTATTTAGCTGTTTGTTGATGTTCCAGACCGGTATCAAAGTACAAATCGACGTATTGATTTGCAGGTAAGTCCGAGGAGCGCATTAAAGAAAACACTTCTTGCTTGTGCAGCTTAACTGGTTCTTCTTCAAGGTCAGAAAAAACCTCAAAGCTCTGGGCAAAATCAACCATGATACAGTCGAGGTCAGAACAATATTCTTCTGCCTCCTTCTCTGCCTGCTTGATTGCACTCTCATGAGTTTCAGCCTGCACGAGAATTATTCTTTCCTCGTACAGAAACTGACATTTTTGATTGGGCATTTTATGACTAAAAAGCAATCTAACCGAATAGCATTGCACTTAGGCCGCCTTGCGGAATTTGAGGATCTTGGTCGGGTTTGCCGGTGGCTCACCCTTGTTGATGGCATGCACATGCTCAATGCCTTCAATGACCTTGCCCCAGACGGTGTATTGCCCATCCAGGAACGAGGCATCATCCAGGCAGATAAAGAACTGGCTGGAGGCAGAGTTAGGATCCTGCGCGCGTGCCATGGAGCAGATACCTTCCTGATGGCTCACATCGTTGAACTCCGCAGGAATATTGTCATCCGCCCCGCCCATACCTGTTCCGTTCGGGCAGCCGCCCTGAGCCATGAATCCGTCGATCACCCGATGAAAGTTCAGCCCATCATAAAAGCCATCTTCAGCAAGGCGTGTAATTTGCTCAACATGCTTTGGCGCCTTGTCAGGATAGGTTTCAATAACAATTGAGCCAACTTCGGTTTCCAGTATCAGGTTATTGTCGGTCAAAGCTCTATTTCTCCGTTTATTTTAACTGGTATTCTGATGTTACAGACATCTTTTACGTACCCGTCCTGCGTAATCTCTGCGCCAGCAGAAAGATAGTCACGGAACTCAAAGCTGTCCGTGCGCAAAACTTCGACGAACTCGCGATCTTCCAGCGGTACGTCAGTACCAAGACGCATGCGTACGATCGGAGTTGGACGCTCAGGTGGCTCACCTCTGTTGATGCGACGCGCATTTTCGAAACCGTCTACAATGCGTCCCCAGATGGTATATTTCTGATCTAGAGATCCACGGGAATCGCCGAACATCAGGAAGAACTGACTATTGGCGCTATTCGGATCACTAGCCCGCGCCATAGACATAACCCCGCGACAATGCATACCCCATAGAGCAATATTATCCTCAACCAGAAAGTCTTTCATCACCTCTGGCTGGGCCGCAACGGGGATTGGACCAATAAAGCCGAGCCGTGGCGAGCGCGCGTCTCGACCAATAGCGGAGAACCCGGCGGCAGCTGCTTCTGTAGCATCGCGCATGAATTCACCCTGCAAGTCCGGTAAATCAGATGAACCAGTTCCTGTGCCGGTTGGATCACCACCCTGTGCCATGAAGCCTTCGATCACACGGTGAAACAGAAGGCCATCGTAGAACCCTTGACGGGTAAGTGTCTTGATGCGTTCAACATGTTGCGGAGCAAAGTCTTCCCGCAGTTCAATAATGATG
Source organism: Aquisalinus sp. (assembly GCA_022763145.1). GTDB lineage: Bacteria > Pseudomonadota > Alphaproteobacteria > Caulobacterales > Parvularculaceae > Aquisalinus. Next base: position 7,494 of record JALEGM010000103.1, read on the forward strand.
CGGCCACTTGGCAGGTCCATGAAGACAAGATTATCCGGATCAATGGCGCGCCAGGCACTGGCAGGTGCGGCTTCAACAACTTCCTCCGGCGTCGCTGCTACTGCAGACAGTGGTGAAAGTGCAAGTAGCGGCAGTGTAGCGACGGCTGCCAGTATTTTATTTTTGAAACGCATAGGTGTCGAACTCCTCCTGATGGCCCACCAGAACAAAGGCCATGATTAACGCAACTTTCTGTGGGGGACTAGGGCGTATCGTGTCGCAGATTGTTTAATTACCAAATTTTTCATTTAGCTTTCTGGCGATATCCGAGGGGACAAAACTGGAAATATCACCCTTTAGGCGGGCAATTTCCTTCACCAGTTTGGAAGCAATGGCCTGATGATGGGGGTCGGCCATCAGGAAGACTGTCTCGATCTCATCATTGAGAAAGGAATTCATCCCAACCATTTGAAATTCATACTCAAAATCGGCCACAGCTCGAAGGCCCCGAATAATAATATCGGCCTTCAGTTCCTCCGCAAATGACATAAGCAGCGTGTCAAAGGGCACAACCTTGATGACCGAGCTGCTACCATCACTCAATGCCTTGGTCTCGGCTTCCACCATTTCAACCCGTTCTTCGAGGGAGAAAAGCGGCCCCTTATCGCGGTTTATGGCAACGCCAATATAAAGTGTGTCCACGAGCTTGAGAGCACGACTGATGATATCGAGATGGCCGTTTGTCAGAGGATCAAACGTGCCGGGGTAAAGTCCTGTCCGCTCAGCCATTGTCAATTTCCCCCTCTTCGTCACTGATCTCCGGCACGTGCTCGACAGAAACCACTGTCTCATCATCGCGCGTTTTCAGGATCGTCACGCCTTGCGTACTGCGACCGGCAATACGGATATCCTCGACCTTGGTGCGGATCAACTGGCCCCCATCCGTCACGAGCATGATCTCGTCGGCTTCCTGGACCGGGAAAGATGCCGTGACGCGTCCGTTTCTATCGTTTGTGGTGATAGCAATAATGCCCTTCCCGCCACGGCCAGAAGTTCGATATTCGTAAGATGAGGAGCGCTTGCCATAACCGTTTTCGGTGACGGTCAGGATGAACTGCTCCCTGACCTGCAACTCTGCAATCCGCTCATCTGACAAGGTTGTATCGGTACTGTCCTGTGCCTCTATATCCGGGGCTTCATCTTCTGCAGAACCAGCTTCGCCGGCCATAGCACGGCGCATTGCAGAGGCATATTTGAGGTATGCTCTGGCTTCGTCAGAGGTGATTTCGACACCGTCCAGGATCGCCATAGAGATAACTTTATCCTCTCCAAGAGCAGCGTTCTCATCCAGTTTGATGCCACGGACGCCTGTTGAGGTGCGCCCGGAGAAGACACGGATGGCATCAACTGGGAAGCGGATGCAGTTACCGCTCGAAGTGGTCAACAGCACGTTGTCCGTTTCTCTCGCAAGCTGCACACCAACGATCTCGTCACCTTCGTCCAATTTCATGGCAATCTTGCCGTTGCGATTGATCTGCGTGAAATCTGACAGTTTGTTACGGCGCACACCGCCTGAGCCTGTAGCAAACATGATGTCCATCTGGGCCCAGTCTTTTTCGTCTTCAGGCAAAGGAAGGATCGTGGTCACGCGCTCGCCCTGCTGCAAAGGCAGGAGATTGACGAATGCCTTGCCGCGCGCTGATGGCGCGCCTTCGGGCAGACGCCAGAGCTTCATCTTGTAGACCATGCCCGAAGAGGTGAAGAACAAAAGTGGCGTGTGCGTATTACCGACAAAAAGCTGAGAGACGAAATCTTCGTCCTTCATCTTCATGCCAGCACGGCCCTTTCCGCCGCGTCTTTGTGCCCTGTACGTCGATAGCGGCGTTCGCTTCACATAGCCGCCATGCGTTACGGTGACGACCATCTCTTCGCGGGCAATGAGATCCTCATCCTCCATCTCAAAGCCGGCATCAATAATCTCGGTACGGCGCGGCACCGCAAACTGTTCGCGCACCTCCGCCAACTCATCGAGAATGATCCTCATGACGCGGTCACGTTTGCGCAGGATATCGAGGTAGTCCTTGATCTTCTCAGCCAGCTCTTTCAACTCATCGCCAATCTCGTCACGTCCAAGCGCTGTCAGGCGTTGCAGGCGCAGATCAAGGATGGCGCGGGCCTGTTCTTCGGATAGTTTGAGTGTTCCATCTTCCTGGAGAGAGTGACGCGGGTCAGCCACCAGCGCGACAAGAGGTGCAAAATCCTTTGCAGGCCAGTTACGCGCCATCAGCTGTTCGCGCGCGGTAGATGGGTCTGGCGCCTTACGGATCAAGGCAACCACCTCATCGATGTTAGCAACGGCAATCGCCAGACCGACCAAAAGATGGGCCCGGTCCCGTGCCTTCCGCAACTCAAATTTTGTCCGCCGTGTGACAACTTCTTCCCGGAATCCGATGAATGAGGTCAGGACGGAGCGCAGGTTCATCTGCTCGGGCCGCCCGCCATTAAGAGCCAGAATGTTGGCGCCGAAGCTGGTTTGCAACTGTGACTGTTTGTAGAGGTTGTTCAGTACGACATCCGGCACAGCATCGCGGCGCAATTCAATGACGACGCGGATGCCGGAGCGATCAGACTCGTCGCGCAGGTCGGCAATCCCCTCGATTTTCTTCTCACGAACCAGTGCAGAGATTTTCTCAATCATCTGCGCCTTATTCACCTGAAATGGCACATCGTGAGCGATGATCGCCATACGGTCCTTGCGGATTTCCTCAATGCTGGTACGCGCGCGCATGATGATGGAGCCACGACCTGTCAGCAAAGCTGATCTTGAGCCTGATTGCCCCAGAATTTGGGCGCCTGTTGGAAAGTCAGGCCCCGGAACAATATCCAGAAGAGCAGAATCTGTAACGTCCGGATCCTCAATTAGGGCTACTGTGGCATCGATGATCTCACCAAGATTATGGGGCGGGATATTCGTTGCCATGCCGACCGCAATACCCCCTGCACCATTCACCAGCAAATTGGGGAAACGGGCGGGGAGAACAACCGGCTCTTTTTCCTTGCCGTCGTAGTTGACCTGAAAATCGACTGTGTCTTTCTCAATGTCTGCAAGAAGAGAGTCAGCCGGTTTGGCCATGCGCACTTCTGTGTATCGCATGGCGGCTGGCGGATCGTTATCGATCGAGCCGAAGTTCCCCTGCCCGTCCAGCAACGGCAGGCTCATGGAAAAGTCCTGCGCCATGCGGACAAGCGCATCATAAACAGCCTGATCGCCATGGGGGTGGTACTTACCGATGACGTCGCCAACCACACGCGCCGACTTGGAGTATGGCTTGTTCCAGACCTGCCCGTTTGTGTGCATCGACCAGAGG
>JALEGM010000104.1 GCA_022763145.1 Aquisalinus sp.
AACTTGTCGGTAATGGTGAGGCGAACTTCCGCTTCATCCGGACCACCATCATCGGCAAACCCGTAAGCAAAGCGCAAGCCGCCATTGAAACTGGAGTTGTCGTCTGCTTCTTCGCGCCACTGGAGCCAATTTTCGAAGGTGATGCCGGTATAATCCCAGTCTTCGCCGTCAGGCTTAGAGAAAGAACCAATAATTCTCAGTTGATACCAGTCATTGAAAGAATAGTCATAATGGATGCGCCCAGCAGCATCGCCATCATCATTGAAGCCGATACGTGCTTCGAGAGCCTGTTCTCCATCTGTGACGCCAGCAGATCCAACATTGCCAGTTAGCGATTGGGCGTATGAGGGAGCGGTGGCAAGGCCGGAGATAACCATTACCAGAATGGCAAGTCGGGCAAGAAAGGATGTCATCAGATACCTCAAAAATGTCCCGTTGCCGATCATTAGGTTCATGTCGACAACTTCACTGCGCTTTATCTGGTGTGTCGGTCGCAAAAGGCAATAACGTGCGGAGGGAAGAAATAATAAGGCCCAGGGCGACACTCTGATACGTATGGTGGTCTTCTTTGGCGACGCTTTAGCATCATCTGCTATGTTTTCAGAAAAGTTTTTCAGCCCCTCATTCAGGGGTTCGTTGTTTGCGTTGGGTCTGTTTGTGGAACCCGCAAGTCGCTCCCTTAATCTGGGTTGTTGTACGGCCATCCTTATCTGTTCCTTCCGCAGCCATTGTTGATCGAATGAATTCTGCGCCCATGGACAATAGAACAAAAAAAGAAAAAAGTCAATAAATAAGTTGTCGTTGTGAAAGATGTGTCTTACGCTTCGGTTTCATTTCGAGTTCGCAATGAATCATCTCAATAAGGTGAGCCTTGTAACCGGAACCGGATATGCAATCGACAGACGTACTGCTTCCCTGGCGGGAAATTCTTGTGGATACTGTGCGGGCAGACATGCCTGATCTGTCGCAGCGCCAGTGGGCTATTCTGCTAACGGTTTATCTCACGCCAGGGCCGCATACCGTGCGGAAAATGTCTGCCGATTTCAAAATTCCGAAGCCGGCAATATCTCGCGCCCTCGATGCACTGTCGATCCTAGGGCTCATCCGGCGGGTCCGTGATCAGCGTGATAAGCGTATCGTGCTGGTACAGAAGACACCGGATGGTGCCATCTTTGTGGATGACTTTGCGCGGATGGTTGAAGATCGGAGCCGTATGAATGATTATGGCGGTTTCTGATTGCTTCGCCTTTTCTTTGCCACGTCCATAGGGCACAGTTTTGATATGTCTGCGAATGGCCAAATATTTCAGGTGACGGCTGCGTCTACGGCCCTGCGCCGCGACCCTGCGTACAATGCAGCACTGGATACTGAGTTGCTGTATGGTGAAAAATTTCGCGCGCAGGAAGAAGAAGGGCGCTGGGTTCGGGGGGAGGCTCTGACTGATGGCTATATCGGCTGGGCAGAAAAATCAGCTTTCAGCAGCGATGTATTCGAGCCGACACATCGTGTATCTGCTTTGCGTACTTACCGGTTCTCAGAGCCTGATCTAAAGTCAGTCCCGCTTAACCTTGTTTCCATGAATTCTCTCGTGCAGCTTGACGCGGCCAGCGAAGGCCGTTTCAGGCAGGATGTGCGCGGCGGCTGGCTTTTTATGGATCACGTGCAGCCACTTGATCGAGTTGCTGATGATTACGTAGCTATAGCTGAAAAATTTCTCGGCGCCCCGTATTACTGGGGCGGGCGTACCAGTCTTGGTTTGGATTGTTCGGCGCTGGTGCAGAATGCGATGTCACAGATCGGTATTGAAACGCCGCGTGACTCTGGGCCGCAGCGAACATATTTCGGCACTGATCATGGTCATGTCCTTTTTGACAGGACTGAGAGTGCTACGGATTGGCGAGATCTGTCATTGCAGCGCGGCGATCTGGTCTTCTGGGCTGGTCACGTGGTCATTCTGGTAGATGCACAACACATCGTGCACGCTAATGCGACGCATATGGCTGTTACGAAGAATGATCTGAAGGATTTTGCTGCCAAAATTCAACACAGTGATGGTAAGGTCGTATCAATCATCCGACCGCATTTAGACCTCAGATAAAGGGGTGAAGAAATAGCCGAACTTGGCCAGCAATATTTCTAGAGCTCGCCTTCTTCAGCTTCAACAGTAACAGGCTCAACTGGGGCAGGTGCCGGGAAGGGGACATCCATACTGCCCTGGGATTGCAAGTAGGCGAGAATATCCGCGCGCTTGTCTTCCTTGCGGATACGCTGAGCCATACTGGTGCCAGGGATGTAGCGGGAAGAATTTTCAAGATAGCCGTCAAGACGTTCATAGGTCCAGACGCCGCCAAACTCCTGCAGTGCACCTGAGTAAGCAAACCCGGCGACAGAGGCGACCTGCTTGCCGACAATGCCATGAAGATTCGGGCCGGTGCCATTCGCCCCGCCCTGCTCGAAAGTGTGACAGCTGCGGCAGATAGCTGCGCCGCGTTCGCCACGTTGAGCGCTTGCATTGGCCAACAGGGTGCCCAGATCAATTTCAGGCTCTGCAGCAACAGCGCTGGCATCGAAGGAAAACTCGATTGGGTAGGCAAGGCCAAGCGGGTTTGATTCGTCGTGGTGTTCTTCACCGTGATGTCCGCCATGGTGGGCGCCACCCGAGAACGTGTAAACGAGGATCGGTAGACCGAAAAACAGCAGGGCTGCTGTTAGAACTGCTGCCGCTAGTTTATTGCCGAACAATGGATCCTTGTTGTTCTCCGCCATGGAAAAACCCTTCATGCTTTGTGGGGCAATACCCCTTAAATTTCAGCGCTGTTTAGAGCCCTTCCCCCTTGTTTGCAACGGTGCACTTGCACTTATTGCTCCGTTCGGTATGTGGTTTTCCTTTCGTGATGGCAGGATCAAAACAGATGACAGCTAAACTGATCGCATTTCAGGGGGAACGGGGTGCTTTTTCCGAGGTAGCGTGCAGGCTTTATGCGCCTGATCATGAGCCTTTTCCTTGTGCGACGTTTGAAGCTGTCTTCGACGCAGTCGAGTCCGGCAGGGCGGCACTGGCGATGGTGCCTGTTGAAAACTCTATTGCTGGCCGCGTCTCTGATATTCATCACCTGTTGCCGCAGACAAGCCTGCAAATAGTGGAAGAGCGTTTCCTGCCGGTGCATCACCAGTTAATGTCGATCAAGGGCGCTGATCCGGAGAAGATTAAAACGGTAAGGTCTCATGCCATGGCACTAGGCCAGTGCCGCAATCTGATCCAGCGTCGAGGACTGGTGCCGGAAATTGCGGGTGACACCGCAGGGGCGGCCCGCCAGTTGTCGGAAACGAAGGAAGAGAACATTGCGGTGATAGCGTCCGAGCTGGCGGCAGAGAATTACGGTCTCGAGATTATTGAGGCGAATATTGAGGATGCCGGTCATAATACGACGCGCTTCCTGAAGATGGCGGCAGATACGGAATACCCTTCTGTTGAGGCAGAGCGCGTGATGACGAGTTTTGTTTTTCAGGTGCGGAACATTCCGGCTGCTCTGTTCAAGGCGCTGGGTGGGTTTGCAACCAACAGTGTCAACATGACAAAGCTTGAAAGCTATCAGCAGGATGGTCGCTTTGAGGCGACGATGTTCTATGCCGATATTGACGGGCATCCGCAGACAGAAAATGTCCGGCTTGCTCTGGAGGAGCTTGGGTTCTTCTCCACATCCCTGAAAATTCTGGGTGTTTACGAAGCTGACCCTTTCCGGGGGTAATCAGATACCGCGTTCAATGTGTTGAAGTTGTAAAGCCGGGGTTCATTACGCTTTTTTGGTGTAAATTCTTCTCAACCGTTGCTGTGACGCGACTCTTCTTACATACTCCCCCACAGGGATAAATTATACGTCGGTTCATTCAAGAGCAGGCGAGGGGTGTATTATGACTGATTTGCTCTCAGGTGAAGAGAATAAAGATTCTAGCGATAGTCTCGGTACGGAAAAGCTGACCGCATATACTGCGTTAGATGACCTGATAGTCTTCGATAATATGGCAGATGCCGGGAGTGGGGCTGTCAATCCGGTTATTACCCCTGATTCCGTTGGTGCTGGCGGTGAAGAAACTGACCTTAGACAGATTACGTCTCTTCAGGTAAATGGTCTGGATGCTGAAATAGCGTCTGTTTCGACATTCGGTTTTGCCTTCCAGCAAGGCGACCTGACAGATCCGCAGATGCTGATTGCACAAGTGGGTGGGCAGGATATTCCGGTTCAGGTTGATGTGAAGTCAAGCTGGGAAGATGGTTCGGTGAAGCATGCGGTTCTCAGCTTGCAATTGCCAGTTGGCCAGGACGCGACGGCTGAAGTGATGCTTGGTCAGTTATCCGGTCAGCCCTCGATTGAGGCGCAGGCTCTGGCCGGTATTCCAGCTGCTGTAGACTATGACTTCAGTGTAGAGATAGACTTCGCAGGGCAAACTCATGTGATGAGTGTCAATCAGCTTCTGGCAGAAGGCTCGGGATCCTCCTGGCTGGCAGGAGAGCTGGTAACTGAAGAGCGCGTGAGCGAAACATTGACGCTGGATGATAAAGAACTGACATTCTCGTTTGATGTGCGCACAGCGATTGATGGTTCTGTCCGTACGGCAATGACTGTTTCTTATGATAATGTCTATACAACAAACACACATAATCTAACTTATGATTATCGTGTGATTGATCAAGGCACAGTGATTGATAGCGGTAATGGCTTGAGGCATGTTCACCACACCAACTGGCATGAAAATTATCATTCTGATAACAAGTCATCAGATGTTCATGTCGTCTATGACATGGCCTACCTTCAGGCGACGAACCTTATCCCGCGCATTGATACGTCCCTTTCTTCCGGACACTATGGGGAGTTTGCCCAGCAGCTTGAAACTGGAAAAGGAACGTATGGAGATAATCTGGATTTTGACCCGATGGGGGCTGGGTCTATCACACAGTATATGCCTTCCGGCGGGTCCCGCCCCGACATTGGATATCTGACGGAATGGGCGGCGATGTATATCGTTGACCAGACAGCAGAAAACAAATCAGCTTTGCTGGAAAATGCTTATGCCGGAGGCAGCATCAACTGGCACCTGAGAGATCCGGAAACGGGTCTGGCAGTGCGCCTTGATGACCCCGATCATGCGCAGCATGCATGGGACTTTAATGAAACCTGGCGGTCAGACACAGGCAGTATCGATGATGGTGATAGCGGTTTCACGCTAGAGCGTGGCGAGCCGGCACATAAACCTGCCCTGAATTCGCTTGCTTATCTGGTAACTGGTGATCGCTACCATCTTGATGAGATGTATGCGGAAGTGGCGTACGGTGTTTTCGGGCAAGAAAGCTCCACACGTAACGATGTTGGTTTTTCCACGTATGGCCAATTGCGCGGTAAAGCCTGGTTGTTGCGGGATCTGTACCAGGCGAGCAGTATTGCGCCGGATGGTGATTATAAGGACTATCTGGATAGTTTGCTTGAGGGGCAGTTGCAGGGCCTTGTCGATTTTTACGTTAATCAGCAAACTTTCGAAACAGCCTATGGGCCGTCTGAATATGCTTATGATGGTCGTGAGATTGAAGGCGCGATGATGCATCCTGGCCGCCTCGGCGACACCAATGCGTTATGGTTGCCTTGGCATCAGGATTATATGGGTGTCGTCATCGGTGAGATTGCGGCAACCGGGAACGAGCTTGCCTTGCAATTAGCTGACTGGATGGCGAATTTTAATGCCGGACGTTTTCTCCAGTCAGATTTTGATCCGACATGGGCAGCGACTTATCAGATGGCCCGGGAAAACCGCATTGAGGATATTCATACCTGGGCTGATGTTGGGGCAGAGATGCCGAGCGTACTCCCTGGCTTCCGTAATGGTGAAGATGCAACTGAGCTTGCAGAACGCATTGAGAATGATCCGGAAGCATCAAATTATCCTGTGTTGGCCTGGGCAAGCCTTGCGTCACTTTTCTCCGGTACACATGACGCGCGTTACGCTGAGGCTTATGCATGGATCGCGCAAGCTAATCAGCTGCGCATTGTGAACTTTCAAGCGGATGATGGTAATGGCAATTATAATGACGGTGTGGGCGCGCGTCAGGCTTTTGTTCCAGTATTCCGTGATGGCACGAATATTACGTTTGCAGAGCACCGTTTTGGTACGGACTTGAATGATAATCTCGCTGGTAATGAGGGCAACGAGTTCTTTAACGGCGCTGACGGAAATGATCTCATTCTGGCGGGAGATGGCAACCACCTGATCGAAGGTGGTGATGGTAACGATGTGATCAATACCGGGTCTGGTGAAGACTGGATATTCGGTGGTTCAGGCGCTGATATTATACAGGCGGGAGTGGGTCAAAATTATCTGCAAGGAGATCGTTACGATATTGACTTTGGCCGTTTTGCAGACAGTTTTGTGTTTGATGGAAACTTCGGCCAGACAATTATTGCTGATTTTGAAGCCAATGATACGCTATATCTGAATAATATTGCCAGTCTTTCGTCTGTGGAAGACGTACTCGTCGTATTACAAGATAATGAGAGCGGTATAGCCGTTTTGGCACTGGATGATTTGGGTCAGATAACTTTCTCTGGATGGAACACGGAAGACCTCAAAAACATCATCTCTATTAAAATCAATGAAGTTCCTGACACTTCTGAAGCCGGCTCGGACGATGGTAGTGCGCAAGATGATACAACCGACCCTCAAGGTGAAGGGGCAGGCTCGGAGGCTGACGATGATAGTGATTCTGAAAGCGAAGATTCTGATGCTGGTGATGATTCTGACGAGCAAAGTGATGACAATGCTGATGATGTGCCATCAGAGCCGGTAGAAGTTACGCTGACAGATAAACACGATTTCCATAATGGCGACAATCTCGATGAGATTATTCATGCCCTGAAAGGTCACGATACAGTCCATGCCTCTGGCGGCAATGACTTCGTCAGTGGCGATCAAGGTATGGATGATCTTTACGGCGGTGCGGGTGATGACGAATTATCTGGTGGTGACGGCCACGACTATCTTCTGGGCGAAGATGGGAATGACAAACTTCTTGGCGATGCAGGCAGTGACATTCTCGATGGTGGTGCCGGTGAAGACTATCTTGATGGTGGCACCGGTAATGACCAGCTCTTTGGTGGTGAGTCAGCAGATACGCTCCTCGGGGGCTTGGGTAATGACAAGCTTTATGGCGATATTGGAAATGATAAGTTATTCGGTGATGAGGGTCGTGATGAACTGAATGGCGACGCCGGTGATGATGAACTCAATGGCGGGCTTGGCAATGACAAATTATTTGGTGGTATAGGGAATGATATACTTCTTGGCCGGGAAGGTAATGACCGGCTTGAAGGACAGGAAGGTGATGATCAGCTTTATGGCGGCCTCGGCAAGGATATACTTATAGGTGATCTCGGTAATGATTTCCTGAACGGCGATGAAGATAATGATCGGCTTTTCGGGGGGCTCGGAGAGGATACACTATACGGGGCAGCAGGAAACGATTATCTGAACGGAGAGGACGGTGATGACGTGCTCTTTGGTGGGGCTGACCAAGACAGGCTGATAGGCGGCACCGGCAACGACCAGTTATCGGGTGAAGACGGTAATGATCGTCTTGAAGGAAATGATGGCAACGATACTCTATCTGGTGGGGTTGGTAATGACCGTCTTGATGGTGGTGCCGGGGATGATGCTCTCATGGGTGGTGAGGGAGACGATCATCTGCATGGGCGCGACGGGAATGATGCGCTGTCTGGTGATGAGGGTGCTGATCGGCTTTATGGTCATGAGGGAGATGATTCTCTTGACGGTGGCACGGGCGATGATCGTTTATATGGTGGTGAAGGCACGGATCATCTGACCGGAGGTACTGGCGCAGACCTGCTCTTTGGTCATGATGGAAGCGATATTCTCTCCGGTGGAGATGATAATGACAAGCTCAATGGTGGTCTCGGGGATGATGTTCTGACGGGCGATCTTGGTGACGATGTACTCATTGGACATAATGGTAATGATATACTGTCTGGCGGTACGGGTGACGATCACCTTAAAGGCGGCGGCGGTAATGATGTTCTTGAGGGCGGTACGGGGAATGACTTGCTTCTGGGTGGCAGTGGTGACGATGTCTATCTGTTTACAGATGACTGGGGTCAGGATGTTATCAAGGGCTTTGGCAGTGGCAATAATGTGATCGATCTGTCTGCTGTAACTGGCATCAGTGCCATAGGAGACCTGCTTATAGAGCAGGTTGGTCGTGATACGGTCATAAGTTTTGGTGAAAACAGCATCACGCTGGAACGCATGAAGGTTACCCGTATAGATGAAGACAGCTTTGACTTCGGCATCTGATTTCAGGCTTGCTGCGGTTATTTTAATGGGGGGCAAAGCTGAGCGCCTTGGCGGTATCGATAAGGCGCAGTTACTAATAGGAAACAAGACGGCATTTGACTGGGTGTGCGAAAGAGTCAGCCCCTATGCCATCAGGACCTATTGTAGTGTTGCCAGGACTGAGGCTGTAGAGCGCTTTTCGTTACCTGTTATCGTGGATGATAGAGACAGGCAGGGGGACGTCGGGGTGGCTGATATCATCCTGAGATGCTTGCGGTATGTAAGGGATGAGCTGCAAGGCGCCGCACGTGTTACCCATCTGCTGACTTGCCCCGTAGACACACCGTTTATTCCGGAAGATTTTGTTCTCAGGCTGATGCAGGCAGCAGGCAATAACTCTAACGCTGTGGCGTCTGCAGGTGGGCGGTTGCATGGCCTTCATGCGCTCTGGTCATTCTCCTGTGTTGATGAGCTCACATGTCATGTTCAGGAACACGGTGTACGCAGGCTGTCGGCCCTGCATGAATCATTGCGGTCTGTGCGCGTGGAGTTTCCTGTCGGCGACGTCATAGATCCCTTCTTCAATATCAACACCCGATCCGACTTACAGCAAGCTAAAGCATTCGCATCCGGCATGGAAAAATCCACAGTTCTGTAACTGTTGACGGAAATTCTCTGTACGTTGTTTGTTCAACAAATGTTGACGGCTTAATTCGTTGCGCTCTACCTCAGCTTCGGGCAGTGTTCATCATCAGGAAGCAATATTTCGTGAGGGGATCAAATGAAAAAGTGCAGTCGTCTTGTAGATGCAGGCCGCAGGCAGTTTCTGCGGGGTGGGTCGCTCGCAGTGGCCGGAGCAGCGGTCACTGCATGTACGACCGAGGATTCAACGGTTGTTCAAACCAAGGTTCCCGCAGCGCTGCTCGCTTATCCGTCAACCAGACTGGCGAACTTATCGGATTTAACGCTTAATGAGCCCTTATATGTGTCGTATCCAGATGACCAAGCGCCGGGCGTCCTGCTAAAGCTCGGGCGGGCTATCGAGGGAGGTGCAGGGCCAGACAAGGATGTGGTTGGCTTCTCGATATTGTGCCCGCATCAGGGTTACGCCATGAATTACCACGCTGAGGACCACACATTCAATTGCCCCGGCCATTACTCTCGGTTCGACGTGGAGGCTGGGGGGCAACAGATATGGGGACAGGCCAGCCAGAACCTGCCGCAGTATCTTTTGAAAATCGATACAGCAGGCGAGATCTTTGCAGAAGGCGTGGATGAGCTTTTGTATGGTCGCGTTTCAAACATATTGGAGGCTTGAACAGCATGGCTTACAAGAGACATATTGACCGCTTGCCAATAATTCCAAAAGATGCGCGCAAGCATAATGTTGTATGCGGATATTGTATCGTTGGCTGTGGTTATCAGGCTTACACCTGGCCGATCAATAAAGAAGGCGGCTCATCAGCTGAGGATAATGCGCTGGGAGCTGACCTTGCGCAGCAGCAGCTTGCAGCGAGCGATGCCTGGTATACGCCTGCGATGTATAATGTAGTCAAGCAGAACGGGCAGGATGTCCATCTGGTCGTCAAGCCTGATGCAACCTGTTCCGTAAACAGTGGGCTTAGCTCTGTACGTGGCGCCCGGACGGCTGAAACCCGGTACTCGACAGTTCGTCAGACTCAGCAACAGCGGCTTACCACTCCACTGGTTTGGCGTTATGGGACCTGGCAGCCGACCAGCTGGGATGATGCGCTTGATCTGGTAGCGCAGGTGACCGCGCGTATTATCAGGGAAAAAGGCGAAGACGAATTGATCGTCTCCATGTTTGACCATGGGGGCTCTGGTGGCGGGTATGAAAACACCTGGGGCACAGGCAAGCTCTATTTCCAGTCAATGAAAATCCGTAATTGTCGTATTCATAATCGCCCTGCTTATAATTCCGAAGTGCATGCGACACGGGATATGGGCGTTGGTGAACTGAACAACTGTTATGAAGATGCAAGTCTTGCAGATACGCTTTTCGTAGCCGGGGCAAATTCGCTTGAGACTCAGACGAATTACTTCCTGAACCACTGGGTCCCGAATATGCGCGGTGCGTCTCTCGGTAAAAAGCGCGAACAACTGCCGAATGAACCGCATGACCGTTGTAAGGTCATCATCGTTGATCCGCGCCGCACGGTGACCGTCAATGCCTGTGAGGTGGAAGCAGGTGCGGAGAATGTACTGCACCTTGCTATCAATAGCGGTACGGACCTTGCTCTTTATAATGCCTTGTTCACCTACATTACGGAGCAAGGCTGGGCGGATTCCGCTTTCATTGAGCAGCACACGCGGGACTTCGAGGTTGCGCTTGAGGTTAACAAGACGACTCTGGAAGAGGCAGCCCGGATTACCGGTTTAACGTCGGCACAGATTCAACAGGCGGCAGAGTGGATCGCGATGCCCAAGGAAGGCAAGCGCCGTCGGTGCATGTTTGCCTATGAGAAAGGCTTGATCTGGGGGAATGATAATTACCGCACCAATGCGGCTCTGGTGAATGTAGCGCTCGCTACGGGTAATATAGGGCGTCCGGGTGGTGGCTGTGTTCGCCTTGGTGGGCATCAGGAGGGGTATGTGCGCCCGGCGGATGGCTTCATTGGTCGCCCTGCGCCTTATGTGGATGAGTTGTTGATCACAGGAAAAGGCAGTGTGCACCATGTCTGGGCGTGTGACCATTACAAGACTACGCTGAATGCCAGTGAGTTCAAGCGCGTTTACAACAAACGCACCAACATGGTGAAAGAGGCGATGGATGCGAGTGTCGGCAAGACACGTGCTGAGCAGGTTGAAGCCATTATCACGGCTATCAATGCAGGCGGTCTGTTTGTGGTTGATATGGACATTATTCACTCGCAGATCGGTCAGGCGGCGCATGTGATACTGCCGGCTGCCGAGGCTGGTGAGATGAACCTGACCTCCATGAATGGCGAGCGCCGGATGCGTTTGACGGAAAAATACATGGATGCACCAGGGCAATCACGACCTGATTGTCTGATTGCTGCTGGCATTGCGCAAAATATGCAGCGTGTACTCCATGATCTGGGCGATAACCCTTACGCAGAGCAGTTCTCAGGATATGACTGGGAAACGGAAGAGGATGCCTTCATGGATGGTTATCACCTTCATGCCAATGGCGGTGAGTTTGTCACCTATGATCGGCTTCGGTCAATGGGTACGAACGGTTTTCAGGAGCCGGCAACCGGATTTGCAGATGGGGCTATCTCGGGGACAAAGCGTCTTTATACAGATGGGAGATTCGGAACGGAAGATGGGCGTGCTATTTTCAAGGCGGCACAATGGCGCGGGCTACAGGCGCCGGGCAAATCAGCTCAGAAGAAGAAATTCAACTATCTTATCAATAATGGTCGCGCGAACGTCGTATGGCAGAGTGCCTTCACTGATCAGGACAACGACTTTGTCATGGACAGGATGCCTTATCCCTTCATTGAGATACATCCTGAGGACATGCGTGACATCGGCGTAGGGGAAGGTGATCTTGTTGAGGTTTATAATGACTCCGGGGCAACTCAGGCGATGGTTTATCCAACCGAGACAGCGCGACAGGGCGAGACGTTCATGCTGTTCGGCTACCCAACCGGTCAGCAGGGTAATATCATTAATGCAGGCACCAACGAGCTGGTCATTCCCAATTATAAGCAGACTTGGGCAAATATCAGGAAGCTTGCTGATGCTCCTGAGGCTGTCGCGCATCTGAGTTTTAAATCTAAGGAATATAACCTGTAGGCTTGATCAGCGCCCTGCGGCTTGTATCAGTTTGAAACACTTGTGCTGAGATTTCCTGATTAGCTATTAAAATCAATGTAGTAGCTGATTTCCTCAAGATATTATTGTTCCTTGCTCGCGCCGCACCCGTCTGTTATCCTATCAAAACTTGGGGGAAATCTTAAAATCAGTTTCAGTACATCACTACCCCAAGTGTAAATTTGGGCGAGATTATTCAGTTAGCTGACTTATTTGGCGGTGAATATCTCGAAGGGGATTGGTACTGAGGGTGTTACGACAATTTGTCAGGCCCATAAATTACAGTGAGCAAGGAATTTCGTTTTCTTTGTTGCTCATAGCTATTTTGCTTGCATTTGACTTATCAGCCTCGGCAAACGCAGAGGAGCCGCGGCTTCTGGGGGCTGAGACCTGTGGGACAAGCACATGCCATAATGCGCCCGAGCCATGGATGAACTCAGCCGTCAATCAGGACGAATATGTTATCTGGCGCGACCGTGACCCCCATGCACGTGCATGGCGCACCCTGCAGACAGAAGATGCGCGTAATATTGCCAGCTATTTCGGCATCGAGGATCCGGCCAACTCAGGTAAATGTTTGGGGTGTCATACGACAGAGGTCGGTCCAGGAGGACATGAAACTGCTTTCGATATTCGCAATGGAATCAGTTGTGAAGCCTGTCACGGTGCCGCGTCAGAATGGCTGGGAGTTCATTCGGCGGGTCTCTATTTTTATGCCAAGAATATATCAGCCGGTATGTTTCCGACTGCCGACCCCGAAAGCAGGGCCGAGATGTGCGTGTCCTGTCATGTGGGTACGCCAGACAGGTATATCACGCACGAGATGATGGCTGCAGGTCACAGGGCACCGTCGTTCCAGATGAATTTCCATACTTGGTTCAAACCGGATAGTGTTGATACTTACACAGATTATGCACACTTTGATATCGATGATGACTACCTGCAGCGTAAGCCTGTGCCGTTCGGCCTGAAGGCGCTGCTTGTCGGCGAAATCGTACAGTGGCGACAGTTTCTCACTATTATCGAGACGGAATATTCGGAAATGCACGGCATTTTCCCTGAACTGGCTTTCTTTGACTGTTACAGTTGCCATTTCCAGGCATACGATGCTGGTGGCCCGGTTGTGGCCGGTCCGGGTGTAAGGGCCATGAGTGCTTTGCCGCTGCTGGCAGATCATAATTACTTTGTGATTGATCTGTCTGCAGAAGTGCTTGTGGATGTGCCTCTGGCACGTCGTATCGGTGAAGCTCGGAACAAAATGCGTCAGGCGGTCTTTCGGTCACCGGAAGCTGTGGAGCAGGCTGCCGGAGAAGTTATTGTCCTGCTGACTGGTTTGCTGCGCGATTTGGAAGGGTATCGTTTCTCGAGGGAAGATGAGTTGCGCCTGCTGGATGAATTGGCGCGCCAGACCGAAGCTGGCGGGCTTGTGGATTATATGCCGGCCAAGCAGGCACTTTATGCGACGGCCTCTATTGTCGACGGGCTGTGGCGTCGCGACGCCATCTCACAGGAGCGTTACGATGCGGCCAGCAATGCCCTGAAAAAAGGGCTTGAAGATGATGACGATCTCGATGCTCGCAATTCCATCGTGCTGCAACAGGCCATCATTCAATCGGTGCAGATGCTGGAAATTGATACAGAGGCACAATTCTGAAGGATAAGTGGTCCATGATACGTCTAAAGAAAATCGCCTTTTGTCTTGCAGCAGTGCTGTTGATGGCGGCGCAGGCTGCAAATGCACAGGGCGTTCAGACAGAAGTCAGTGTGGCTGAGCGTACTGATCTGTCATCAGTAGACCCGCATTCGGCTGTCTTTCAGGAAAGCGAATACCCCTCGGCTGTGCAGTGTGCGGCCTGCCACCAGAAGATATTCTGGGAGTGGGCTTCCTCAAACCACGCCTATGCGTCTATCTCGCCAATGTTTCATAAATTTGAGCAGGCACTTAGCGAGCTTTCTTCGGGCACCATTGGCACCTTCTGTGTACGCTGTCACCAGCAGGTCGGGACGCAGCGCGGCGAGCCACGCGAACAACCGCTCTGGGAGCGCTCTCTCGTAGCGCGCGAAGGGATAACCTGCATCACCTGTCACCGCGTCTCGACCCAGTTTGGCCGCGTGAATGGCGAGCGTCATATCCAGCCGGGCACGATTTTTGAGCCGATGTACAATACAGGTGGACCGACCAATTTCCCGAAAGTGGCTGCCGATAGTGACCGATATGGTGTGATGACCGAGCCCGGTGGCGAGGAAACACCCATACATAATGGCGCTATAGAGTTTGAGCAGATTGGCAAGTCCGAATTTTGTGTTTCCTGCCACCAGGTGGCGGTGCATCCAGGTATCAAGCTGGAAGTGGTTTGGGAGCAGTATCGTGCCTCTCCGGCTGCAGAGATGGGCATTACCTGTCAGGACTGTCACATGGGATCCGTACCCGGAAGGCCGGATGGTTATGCAACAGCGCCCAAAGCCATAGTCAATGGGCGGGTTGTGGGTGATCCAAATGCGAAACATTCCAACCATGCGTTTTACGGGCCGGGCTATCCGATCGCGCATCCGGGTATTTTCCCGTTTAACCCACGTTCCCTTAACTGGGAAATACAAGAGTGGTTGCTTTTTGACTGGCATACCCCATGGGGCGTACCCGCCTGGGAAGACGAAATCGAAGTGAATGGCACAGAGATAGAGTTCCCGGCTGTCTGGGCGAAGCGAGAGGACCGCGAGACAGCACGGTATATTATTGACCAGAACCAGAATTTGCTGGAGCAGAAAAAAGAAGACCGAATAGCTGTTATGGAGAACGGCTCTCGCCTGGACGGACCTTTTTTTGACAAGGGGCTGCCGCGCGTGGGAGAAAAGTTCGAGTTCCGGTACAGGCTAACCAATCTGGACGAGGGACATAATCTGCCATCAGGCTCGCTCGGGGCGCAACCTGAGTTATGGCTGAACGTCGTTCTGCTTGATCCAGACGGGGAAATTGTTTTTGAATCTGGTTATGTGGATAGCCATGGCGATATGGCAGACATTCACTCCCTAGATGTTGCTGCTGGTACTGTTCCGCATGATGATCAGTTGTTCAATCTGCAGACGAAATTTCTGACGACGAATGTCAAGGGCACGGATCGCGAGATGTATCTGCCGGTCAATTTTGACATCGACCAGATCCCGTTCATCCGTCCTTCGGGCGTACCGACAAGTGTACTCAACCACCCACCGTTCATTCGAATGGAAGGCCGCTCCCTGCCGCCATTTGCTCATCGGGATGCAGTATACAAGGTGCCGGGGAAAAAGATCACCAAGTCAGGTAAGTATCGTTTGCAGGTACGTATGCGCAGCCGTGCTGAGCCGATTTATTTTATGAAGTTTGTTGGTGCGACACCAGAGATGGAACGTACCATGAATGAATGGATGATTGACCTGCATCCATCTGCTGTAGAATTTACGATTGAGGAGTAACCCGGGTCATGTTGCGTATCATACTCCTGAAACTTGTCGTTTTTATTGCTGTATTATGGTCTGCCACTGTGTCTGCGGAAGAATTGACCGAGGCGGACCGGTTAAACTTAGCCCAGCTTCGCGATTACAATCCGGACACCATTGACGGTGCGGATCAGCTTGTTGGTGCATTGAGTGTAGCAGATTCTGTAAGCGGTAACCTTCATGCGGAATCGAATGAATTCGATGATCTGTATGTCACGGAATTTGTTGTTGAAGGCAGATCGGATCAGGAACCGTCCGATAGTTTAGCCTGGCAGGCGGCGCCTCAACCGCGCAATGTAAATCTGCTCCAACCCGCCTCCCTGCCTGTCATTGCGGGCGTCACGCCGCCCGCGCGAGGCCGGCAAGGCAGTAGCGAAGTAGTATCAGATGAAATCATCATGACTGCACTTGTTGAACCCTCATCTGATTATTCTGTGATTACGGATGCATATCCGCATCGGGATGATAAAGAGGGCAGCGGCGAGCAACATGGAGACGACAACCAGCATGGTAGTCATAATACCGTTCATCACGGTGGTCATCATGGCGGACCGATGCAAATGGATGGCAGTGTCGAGCCGGTGAGTTTTGATGCCGCACTGTTTGGTCCTGACCCACAGTATCCGGAGCTTGAGTATGACCCGAAGGCGCAGATTGAAATCTATGGCGGCAAGTCTGCTGTAGATACACCGCGCCCACTCGTTGAATTATGGCGACCATTGTATGATCGCGGCAATCTTGGCAGTGGTATTCCGTTGATCGGCGAAAAGAACCGTTTGTTCCCACAACTTCTCGTGTACGGCGACGCTCGCACAGCCGTTGCCTATAATGACGATCAGGGGAGCGATGTGGCACAGGTCGCCGCTCGATTAAATCTCGATGTTGATCTGAAGTTGACTGCGACCGAGCGCATACATGCTTTTTTCCAGCCTATCCAGGAAGGGCTGAACTTTACCCGATATGAGTTCGGTGGTGGCAACAGGGATGAAACCGCTGACCCGGCTATTGAGACCAGTATTGATCCGGTAACGCTGTTTTTTGAAGGTGACCTTGGTGCGATCCTTGCCGGCTTTACTGATACGTACAAGCCATATGATTTGCCGATAACATTTGGCCGTGTGCCCATGCTGCTTCAGAATGGTATTTGGATGGAAGACGCTTTCCTCGGGGCGGCCTTTGCTATTCCCGCCCGGAACAGCCAGCGGTTTGATATTTCGAATTATGATATCACATTTTTCGCAGGCCTAGATGAGATCACTTCTGATGCCTTCGTCAATGACAATGGCAAGCGTGGCGATCACGAAGCGCGTATGGCCGGTGTGGTCGGTTTCTTCGAGTTCGACGAAGGGTATCTTGAGGCGGGCTATGCTTATTTGAATGATGGCGACCATTCAAATGGTGACCATTCCTATCACAATATTACGGCGGCTTTCACGAAGCGTTATTTTGGCAAGATATCCAATTCCACCCGGGTCATCATCAATACCGGGCAAGACCCCGGTCCGGGTTTTGAGGATACGGCTGACGGTGTTTTGTTCCTGTCTGAAAACTCCCTGATCACGAGCAAGCCACTTACCTTTGTCCCGTATGCGAATTTCTGGGCGGGTTTCGGAAAAACCCAGTCTGTTGCGCGCGCTGGAGCTGCGGAAGATATCTTGCGTAATACTGGACTCACCTTTGAGTCAGATGGTCTGACCGGTTATCCAACTCTCGATGCAACCGGTATAGATACTGTCGGGGGGGCAATCGGCGTTCAGAACTTGTTCAGCCTTGAACAACAGCTCGTCATGGAGGTTTCGGCTGTTGTGCCCCATGGAGACAAACAGGGGCCGGCAAAAGACGTCCAGCTTGGCGCGGGGATACGATATCAACGCCCGTTGACCAATGCTGTTATCTTTAGAGCTGATGCCATGTATGGCCATTTTGGTGATGACAGGGATCCGTCTACAGGCATCCGATTCGAGCTGCGTCGAAAGTTCTGAACTTTAGCCCGCCTGGCTGAGATCCTGCTCTGTATTGCTCCGGGTCCATTTTTTGAGCATGTCCATGAGCAGAGTCTGTTTGATTGGTTTTGTGATGACGGCATCCATACCGTTTTCCATGCAGCGGCGCTGATCCTGTTCCATCACGTGAGCTGTGGCAGCTATAATGGGAACACGGTCATAGCCATTTTCTTCTTCGAGTGCCCGGATCGTCCGTGTGGCCTCTAATCCATCCATTTCCGGCATGGAAACGTCCATAATGATGATATCCGGCTTTTGTGACTTGAAAGCTTCGACTGCAAGCTTGCCATTGTCTGCCAGGCGCACATTTGCGTCCATACCGTGCAGCATGGTCTTGATGACCATTTGATTGACGACATTATCTTCTGCAACCAGAATATTTAATTGTTGTTTATCAGTGTTGCGGGATTTTTGATCACTAGTGGATTCTTGGGCTGCTCTCAGGTTCTTGGTTGTGTTATTCAATCCCTGAATACCGTGATTGTACAAACTGGCGCTAATTGCATCCATAAGTTGGGAGGCCCGCACTGGTTTGGTCAGCCACATATCAAAGAGATTACGCGTTTTTTCTGTCGCTTCTGAACGCTCGCTGAGTGATGACAGCATCAGAATTGGGCCGGTGAAAGGCTTGTCGCCTGTGGTCAACGCGGTTGCAAACTCAACGCCGTTCTGACCGGGCATATTATAATCTGTAATAATAAGATCAAACGGCGTTCCGGTTTCACATTGTCTGATGACAGCTAGCATACCTTCATCTGCGCAGGCTGCGGCCACCGCGCTGATGCCCCAGCTTGCTATTTGATCAATCAATATGCGCCTGTTGTCTGCATTATCGTCTACAATCAGGACATGCAGACCTTCAAGATTAACAGCGGCCTCATATCTGCCGGAGGAGATGTTCTCGTCGACAGGAAGAGAAATCTCGAACCAGAATGTGGAGCCCTGGTTAAGAAGGCTCTCGGCGCCTATCTGTCCGTCCATCAGTTCGACAAGACTGCGTGAGATGGCAAGGCCAATACCGGTGCCCTGATATTTGCGGGTGCTGGTGTTATCGGCTTGTTCAAATTGCTCGAAAATACGCTCAATCTTGCTGGCGGCTATGCCAATGCCGGTATCCTCTACCTCGATCCGTAAGGAAGCTGTTTTGTTTTCGTCATCATTGACGCTGCCTGACACCCGGACAGCGACGTGGCCACGATCTGTGAACTTGACGGCATTACCGACAAGATTGGTAATAACCTGACGAATGCGCCCGCCGTCCCCGGCAAAGCCCTCAGGAAGGTTCGGGTCGTACTCTACCAGCAGCTCAATATCTTTTTCCCGCGCTCGTGTTGAAACGATCGCCATCACATCCTGAATTGAGGTGCGTAGGTTGAATGGCTCTTCCACCAGAGACATCTTACCAGCCTCGATTTTGGAAAAGTCGAGTATGTCATTGATAATTGTTACAAGGCTACTGCCAGACGATAGGATAATTTCTGTCAGTTCACGCTGCTTGTTATCCAGGTCAGTTTTCAAAAGGATCTCTGAAATACCTATGACACCATTCATTGGTGTGCGTATTTCATGGCTCATATTCGCGAGAAATTCTGACTTTGCCTTTGAGGCCATTTGGGCCTTTTCAGCGGCCTGGCGCGCTTCTTCTGCATAGGCCTTCGTGTCATCAAGACTAACAGAAAGTCTGTCCAGCATTTGCTGAAGGGCAAGGCCGAGTTGCTTGGTTTCTGCTGTTCCGGCAACAGGAATATCCGTATCAAAAAAACCTTCCGATACGCAGTGTGCCTGCCTGGCAAGTGTCTGTACTGGGCGTGAAATCCTGCCCGCTACGAGAAATACGAGAATGCAGCTAAAGACCACAACGGGCATTCCGGCAATCATGTAGTTGCGCAGGTTGGTTGCGGTAATCAACCAGTAATTCTCCCGTTCGACCATCACAATCAATACACCAATTATATTGCCGTCATTGAGTAATGGCTCGTATATTTCCAGATCGAGGTCGTCATAGACAACTGTGCGATTTGCGCCTTTCAGTATGCCTAGTGCTTGAACAGGGAGTCTTCCCGAAAATGAGTGGTCGATGTTAGCATTTTCTGTAATGCGATACTGCTGTGCGGCATCTATCACTTCGGCATGATGTATGTGCGGTCGTGTTGAGAGCAACTTTAGCGCACGGCTTATTGCGGCAGGATTTTCGCTTGTCAGTTGTGCTTCAATATTACGTGCCACGAATTCTGTATTGTCAATGGCTGTGTCATAAAGTGCCCGCGCTTCCTCACGTGACAACAGATATGAGTTATAGGCAGCTAATGAAATTGTTAGCGCACTAAGCAATATCATGACCAGCACAAAGAGCTGACCAAAAAGGCTATTAATGAATTTGTTTATTGCCGATTTCAATGTTGACACTGCCGCTGGTCTATTGGCTTGATTGCGCTGCAATGTGCGGCATTGAGATAAAAATAGGGTTAAATCAGGTTCTCAGCTGGTGCTGCTCTATGGACACTTTAAAATCTTGTTAGTGATGATTATTGATTGGTGTGTGTAGGCTGAAGAATTGGTTAATTCCGCCAGAAGCTTGGAGCAAATAGTACCAGTACAGTAAATATTTCTAGGCGCCCTAGCAGCATGGCAACAGCCATCGTCCATTTTGCGCCATCCGGCAGGCTTTGGAAATTACCAGAAGGACCAACAACCTCGCCAAGTCCGGGACCTACATTAGCAATCGCCGTACCCGCTGCAGAGAGGGCGGTTACAGGATCAAGCTGGAACATCGACAGGATAACCGCCACCGTTGCGAAGATCGCAAAATAGACAAAGAAAAAGCTGAAAACAGATATGAACACTTCATCAGTCAATGGACGGCCATTATAGCGGGCGACGAAGACGCCATGCGGGAAGACCAGTCTTTTACTGTAGATGGACAGTGCCGCAAAGACGACCTGAAGGCGAAACACTTTCAGACCACAGGACGTAGAGCCCGCACACCCACCTACAAACATAACACAGAAGAAAAAGCCGTGTGCAAAAGAACCCCAGAGCCAATAGTCCGTGCTCGCATAGCCTGTGCCAGTCATGATTGAGATGACATTAAAGGCAGAAAGCCGTGTTGCTGTGAACAGATCGTAATTGAACTCGAAGAAAATCAGCAACATCATGACAGTGACGAAAGTCGCTGCAATCAGGAGAAAGAACCTGGCCTGGCTATCTGAAAAAACTGCGTTCCAGTGTCCGCGAACTGCCAGCAAGTAAAGGCCGAACGGGAGAGACCCCATACACATGAACAGGACGCATACGAGGTCCACGGGCCCGACAATGTCGGGGTCTGTGAGGAAGTAACCGAAAGAGGCATCATGGGTCGAGAAGCCACCTGTGGCGATAGTTGTCATCGCATGGTTGATGGCATCAAAAGCATCCATGCCCATTAGCCAGTATGCAAAGAAACAAAGCGCAGTGAAAATGACGTAGATTGTCGAGATAGCTGTTGCTATCTGGGATGCGCCGGGCAGCATCTTGTCAGAGGTGTCCGAACTCTCAAGGCGAAAGAGCTGCATCCCGCCGATGGAAAGCATTGGCAGGATAGCGATTGCCATAATGACAATGCCGATACCCCCAATCCATTGCAGAATAGAGCGCCAGAGGAGAAGACCTTTCGGAGCTTCATCAAGGTCGCTGATGACGGTGGAGCCAGTTGTTGTGAGGCCGGACATTGCCTCAAAGAAAGCATCTGTGAAACTCAGGTCATATTCGCCCATGCTGAAAGGAAGCGAAGCGAAAAAGACCATCACAACCCAACTGAGGGAAGTGATCAGAAATCCCTGACGTACATCGATCCGTTCAATTCTACCCCAGCTGGCAGTCGCCGCTGTTATGCCGAAAAGGAGCGATAACGCTGAAGCGGCGGCAAAGCCGCGCCAGTCCTGTCGTCGCAATGGATCATCCTGCAGCAGGTCTGCCAGTAATGGCACCAGCATGGCGACACCAAGGCCTGCTGTCAGCAAGCCCATAATAAGGAATACCGGCCTGAAATTGATCATCTCAAAGCCATGACGCTAACCGTGAATGAGGTCAATAAAATGGATAAACGTACTGTCTTAGTTGAGCTGACGCAGCTCATGGGGACTATCAAGGGAGAATGCCGGGATGGCCGCCTCGAAATGCTCGCCTGTCATGGTTTCCATACCATAGCTACCAACCATCAGGCCAGAAGGTGTGGTCAAGGGAGCGCCTGATGTATATTCAAAGACATCCCCTGGAAACAATGTTGGCTGCTCTCCCACAACGCCATCTCCGTTCACAACTTCCGTGCGTCCTTGCGCATCTGTGATGCGCCAATGCCGCGTTTTCAGCTGGACGACATCGCTGGACGTGTTGTCGATCCGTATTGTGTAAGCCCAGACATAATGATCGTCATATGGTTCTGACTGATCCTCAAGATAGTCAGGCTCAACAGATATGCGGATGCCGCGCGTTTCATTTTCATACATGGGCGAGGTCCTGCTACGCTTACTTTTTAAACAGCAAAGAAAATAGCGATCCTGCTGGTTCTCGGCAAGCGGCCAGATGCTAATAATAAGGCAGTCGCCGCCTTGCGGTTGTCGTAATAAGGACAAGGAAACGCTTTCAGTTGCGGGAATCGCCGCTAAGGTTCCGAAATGTCCTATACTACACACACCGAAGGCGTGTTTACGGCTGCCGCTTTGCAGATGGCAGTTGAGACAGGAGCCATCAGATTATCTGGTGAGACATCTGATTGTCAGATCCAGCCGGCGAGTCTTGACCTGACGCTAGGAGCGAAAGCCTGGCGGGTGCGTGCATCATTTCTCCCCGGGGTTGGTCGCTCTGTTGCGGATTGTGTTTCAGGACGATTGTTTATGCATGAGCTGGACCTTGGGGAGGGGGCCGTACTTGAGCGAGGCTGCGTTTATCTGGTGGAGTTGCAGGAGCAACTAAACCTGCCAGCTGATGTATCAGCATTCGCTAATCCGAAAAGCTCAACAGGCCGGATTGACGTGTTCGTGAGGCTGGTGACGGATCAGGGAGTCGCCTTTGAGCAGGTGCCTGCAGGATATGACGGCAAACTATATGCGGAAATCAGCCCTAAGACTTTCTCGATTATTGTAAGGGCCGGGTCGAGCCTCAACCAGTTGCGCCTCAAAAGAGGCGAAATCCTGCTGGATGATGACGGCCTGCAAGACAGGCACGCCGAAACACCGCTGGTCTCTGACACGGGTCGGATCGCGCAAGGATTGCGTCTTACAGTCCAACTTTCGGGGCAGAACGAGGAAATAATCGGTTTTCGTGCCCGGCGCCATGCAGGCTTGATTGATGTGGACCGTGTTGGCGCTCTTGATCCGGCTGATTACTGGGAGCCCATTTTTGCGCGCCCAGATCCACACCTTATTCTTGACCCTGACGAGTTTTATATTCTTGCCTCCAAGGAATGGCTGCGTATTCCGCCAGACCTCGCAGCAGAAATGGTGGCGATTGACCCGCTGGTCGGCGAATTCAGGGCGCATTATGCAGGGTTTTTCGATCCTGGATTTGGCTGGGATCCAACCAGCGAGGCTGGCTCAAGGGCCGTTCTGGAAGTGCGCGGACATGACGCGCCATTTGTTCTGGAGGACGGCCAGCTGGTCGCGCGTCTGGTATATGAGCGTTTATGTGGCACGCCAGAGAGACTGTATGGTACTGATATGGCGTCCAATTATCAGGGCCAGGGGTTGAAACTTTCCAAGCACTTCAGGCCGTGGCAGGGTTAAGTAGAAGCCTTATGATGAACAGGTGAAAAGGGATGATGTTGCGATTTTTCAGCCTCTGCCTGTTACTCGTTTCAATGCCATCAATCATAGTGGCGATGGAAGACGATACAGATAAAGCGCTAAGCAGTTTACTCTATCGTCTTGAGCCAGAAGATACCCATGTTGCCTTCAAGGTGCGGCATATCCCGTTTTCGACTGTTACTGGCACCTTTGATCGCTTTGAGGCGTTCTTCGCCTTTGATGAGCGGGCGCCAGAAGAGATCGATTTTCTTGGTGTGGTCGATATGACCAGTTTTAACCCCGAGCGTGAGCCGCCGATTGATGTGACGGGACCGGACTGGTTTGCGCTTGCAGACTTTCCGACTGGACATTTTTATGGTCATACCATGCAGATGACCGGCGAAAAAACTGCTGTGGTTCGCGGCGATATGACCATGAAGGGCATAACGGGGCCGGCTGAAATTGATATTATCTTTCCTGATGCCGCACCTTTTGGTGAACCCTATCCTGACAGTTTTCCCTTTGAAGCATCAATGGTAGTCGATCGTACCCGATTTGGTATGACGCGGATGCAGGGCATTGTCCGTAAAGACATTGTTTTGACTTTCCGTGGTACGTTGCGACGGCAATCTGGAGTTGAGCGTAACGAACCGCTATTTCCATTTCCTTCGGTCGTCGAAGAATTTCTTGCAGGGGTTGAGCAAGGTACATGATAAGTCTGATGCTGTTTATCTATTACGCCAGTTATCTTTACTTTCTGGCGCTGCCACTGCTGCTCTGGGTTTTGTTCCGGCGGACAGGGCCATTCAGTAGCCGTATAGCTCGTGGCTTGGCCTGTGTCTTTCTGCTGGGCATAACGGTTCTGGCCTATGCGCGATTTGTCGAGCCTCGCATACTGGTCACAAGAGAGCATGAACTGCAGCTTTGTGCGGCGGGTGAGGGGCAGTTGCGCGCGGCGGTCTGGGCTGATCCGCAGACAGGCATCTTCGGTAATGTCATGCCAGTGAGTCGGGTTGTGCACCGGCTGAACGAGCTGGACGCTGACATCGTGGTGATCCCTGGTGATTTCACCTATTATCTGCCAGCGGAAAGAATTGCCGAGACTTTTGCGCCAATGGCAGAATTACAATCACCGACATTCGCAGTGATGGGCAACCATGATGCCGGCCTAAAGAAAGGTCCTGATGTCATCGCGCCACTTAGTCGTGCGTTGACTGATATGGGAGTCATTGTACTCGATGGTCTTAATGCGGATTACCAACATAATGAGCAGATTATTCGCATCATCGGTATGCGTGACCACTGGACAGCGCAGCGCGATCGAACTCCAATCAATGCCAGTTTGCCCGATACGCCAGCAGACCTGACACTGGCCCTGCAGCATAATCCGGATGTTTTTTATGAGCGCCGTCG
Organism: Aquisalinus sp.; assembly: GCA_022763145.1. Lineage (GTDB taxonomy): Bacteria > Pseudomonadota > Alphaproteobacteria > Caulobacterales > Parvularculaceae > Aquisalinus. The sequence goes on from JALEGM010000104.1 coordinate 24,785, forward strand.
CCTGCCAGACTTTGATTTGATGATCGCCGGGCATACCCATGGTGGGCAATTTATGCTGCCGTTTCT
>JALEGM010000105.1 GCA_022763145.1 Aquisalinus sp.
AGTGGGTCGATCATTAACTGGATATTAAGACGATTCCCGGTTTCGCGGATTCCCATTACCGCCTATGGTGCGCGCAAAATTCATCCGGCCTGCCAATCAGGGGGCGCCGGGCCCAAGTTAATGATGAGGAGTTTTTATCATGTCGATCAGACATCTATTACTGGCCGGGGCCTCCGCCCTGGTACTCGCCGCCTGCGGCAACAAGGCAGAGGAAGAAGCAGCTACTGTGGAAGAGGTTGTTGCAGAAGCAGAAGCTGAAGGTCAGATCCCGGCGGTTGAGGCTGCAGAGGCAGCGATTGATGCTCAACTAACCCTCTCACCGGAAGAGTTGCTGGCCCGCAGCGAAGCCTATCTCGCGGAGAATGCTGCCAAAGAAGGTGTTGAAGTAACCGAAAGCGGTCTGCAGTTCGAAAGCCTGGAAGCTGGAGAAGGTCGCACGCCCACAGAAGAAGATGTCATCGTCATGCATTTTGTTGGCATGAAAGCGGATGGCACTGTGTTTGACACATCGCTGGCACGCGGCACACCAACCACGATCCAGCTTTCCGCTTTCAAGGATGAGGCGCCGGGGTTTGTTGAAGGTGTTCTGAAGATCAAAGTCGGCGGCGCTGCCCGCTTCACCTTGCCGCCTGCACTGGCCTATGGTGAGGAAGGTACACCAGATGGTGTAATCGGCCCGAATGAGGCTCTAACCTTTGAAGTGCAACTGCTGGACGCTATTGATGCTGAAACAGTCAGCAAAATGGAGGCCGAGTATAAAGCTATCGCTGACAAGAACCTGGCAGATGGCACCGCCTTCCTTGAAACCAATGCCACAAAGAGCGGTATTCAGGTGACAGACAGCGGCCTGCAATATGAAGTGCTGGAAAGCAGCGGCAGCGGCGTTTCCCCAACTGCAGCAGATACTGTTGAAGTGCATTACCACGGCACAATTGAGGACGGCACGGTTTTTGACTCCTCTTACGATCGCGGCGAGACTGCGACATTCCCACTCGGCAATGTCATCCGTGGCTGGACTGAAGGTCTGCAACTGATGAACGAAGGGGATAAGTATCGCTTCTATATCCCATCTAGTCTTGCTTATGGTCCGCAAGCGCGTGGCGACGTGATCGGCCCCAACCAGATGCTGATTTTTGATGTCGAGCTGGTGGATGTAAAAGATCCGGCTTCAGCTGAATAAATCCTTACAGGGATCAGGTACATCAGGCGGGTCCGGGGATTTCTCCGAGCCCGCCTTTTTTGAATGAAGGAACGAGGAAATGGTGCAAAACACAGCGAAGGGCTACTGGATTGCCCATGTGACTGTCACGAATGCCGACCTGTATAAGGAGTATGTGGCGCTCGACACAGAGATTGTCGCCAAGTTCGGTGGGCGGTTTCTGGCCCGCGGTGGCTCTTGTGAAGTCCCGGAAGGTAATGCGCAGGAACGACACGTCGTCGTAGAGTTTCCGGACTATGCGACAGCCTTGGCCTGCTATCACTCAGAGGCGTATCAATCTGCCGCAGAAATCCGCAAGGCTAATGCGGTTTCGACCTTCGTTCTGGTAGAAGGAATAGCGCCATGATCCGCAATTTCCTCTTCGGATTTATCGGGACCCTGGTGGTCATATGGGCCGCCCTAATATTATGGCCGGAAGGTCAATATACACCTCATGAACCAGATGAAGATTATAAAGTTCGTGCAGCGGAGTATCTGGCCACAAACCTGACGCCAATGCCAGAATCCTGGCAGTGGAGCTATTTCACCGCAGAAGATGGCAAGAAGATGCGCTGGGGTACAGCAAGCCCCGAGGGTGACCTGCGCGGCACGGTCATCTTCGTGCCAGGCTACACCGGTGCCCTGGAGATGTATGCAGACTATCACCACGACCTTCTTCGCCGAGGCTACGAGGTATACGGTTTCGACCTGCGCGGACAGGGCGGTTCTGACCGGATGCTCACCAATCCTGAGAAACCCTGGGTCAGCGACTTTGGCGTCTATTCAGATGATATCGCGGGCTTCGTGCGTCAGGTACGAGCTGAGACACAAGGCCCCCTAGTTTTAGTCGGTGAAAGTTTTGGCGGGCACGTGGTCTTGCGCGCGAGCGGTGATCATGATTTGCCGATTGATGGCCTTGTCCTGGCTGTACCAGCAATGCGCATCCAAACTGCACCTCTGCCCTATGGAGTAGCGCGTCTTCTTGTTGAAGGCTCACGGAAGCTTGGTTTTGGAAAAGACTACGCATTGATGCAGAAGAACTGGCAACCCTATCGTACCGACCTTACTCAACCGAATTATTGTGGTGACACAATCAATCGCGTCCATGTAAAAGACACGCTGTATACAGCTCGTCCTGAATTACGGGTTGGTGGAACGACCAATCAATGGATAGCTGAAATCATGGAGTCCGGTGAGATGGTTTCAAAGCCAGGCTATCTGGGTCGACTGGATATGCCAGTCTTGCTTGTATCTGGTGATACAGATTCTATCGTACAGAAAGATGTTTCCATAAAAGCCTGTAAGGCACATATTCCCGATTGTGAGGTTCTGATATTGAAAAATTCCGGACACTGCACGATTTCCGAACCAGCAGAAACACGACTGTCAATGTTCGATGGTGTTGAGTCACTGTTTGCACGTATCGAGGCAGCACAATAATGACAACTTACGCAATTTTCGGCGCTGGCTCCATCGGATGTTATGTCGGTGGCAAGCTGGCATCTGGCGGCAGGAACGTCATTTTTGTTGGCCGCGAGAAGCTGGCCAGCACAGTTGGCAAGAATGGCCTTGTGTTGACTGATTACGAGAAGTCACAGGATATATTAGCGGCAGACAAAGTCCGCTTCGAGACATCACCGAAAGCTCTGGCTGAAGCGGACGTTATTCTTGTCTGCGTTAAAAGCATGGCCAGTGCCGAAGCAGCCGCTGAAATTGCCAACTATGCGAAACCGGAAGCTGTGATCATCAGCCTGCAAAACGGCGTTAGCAATGCAGATACGCTGAAAGCGGGCGTGCGTGAACAGGCTGTCGCCGGGGGGATGGTGCCATACAATGTCGTCAATCTGGGTGACGGTCGATTCCATAAAGGTACACCGGGTGATCTGATCGTAGAGCTGTTACCGGAGACAGCCTCAATCATTGTAGATATGGCTGAGGCAGGTCTTGCAACACAAGCGACGGATAATATCAAAGGGGTTTTATGGGGAAAACTCCTCATCAATTTGAATAACGCTCTTAATCTGTTATCGGATCAACCTTTGAAGCAGGAATTACTTGATGTGAACTTTCGACGCGTTTGGGGGCTGTGCATCAAGGAGGGACTCGCCGTGCTACAGGCAGCAAATATCAAGCCAGTCAAGTCCGGCCCTCTCGACCCAGCTTTTTTTGCGCGGATACTCTCATTACCAAATTTCATCCTGATGCGGATCGCTCCTGCATTCAACAAAATTGATGACAACGCCCGCTCCTCCATGTGGGAAGACTTACAGGCAGGGCGTGCCCCAGAGATTGATTATATCAATGGGGCGATTGTGGCGCTTGGACAGGAGTTCAATATTCCCACGCCAGTCAATGACAAGATTATCCGCATGGTCAAGGAAGCGTTTGAACAGCAAAAATCTCCCGCTTTCAGCGGTAAAGAATTACTCGACAAAATGCACTGACACCTGGCCTCGCCAATAGTTCTCATAGGAAAATCCTGATCAAACCGCGACAGCGTGCATTCACGACTAAAATACGCTATAATCCCGACAGGAGAGAAAAATGCCAGTGCGGCGCAGATGATAGGTAATGTTGACGCTTACGCACGCAATGTGCGCGATGCGAATAGCTTCGGCGAACTTCGCAAAGCCTGCATTACTTATCTGCCAACTTTTGGCGCTGAGATGTTCAGCTATCACCATTTGCCCCCACCTGGCGCGATTGACCACAACGAAGCGCTGACAGTTATCGCCTATGGTTTTCCGATAGATTGGGTGAACCGTTATACGAAAGAGAAATTGTATCTGAATGATCCGATTACGCGGCTCGCCAGTGATGTGAGCGAGCCGTTCTGGTGGTCGCACGCCGCGAAAACCGGGCCTATTTCAACGCTCGAAAAAAAATATCTTGATACACTTGCTGCTGAACATCTCGGTGATGGTCTCGCCATTCCGGTATTCGGCCCGCATGGCCGCAACGGATATTGCGGCGTCGGGTTTGGGCATCACCCGCCTGAACTAAGCTATGAGGACATCAAAAAGTTTCAGTGGGTCTGCCAATTGGGTCACACGCGTTACTGCGACTTGTTAAAAAAACAGCTGCCGGAGGCTGAGCATTTGACGGCGCGCGAGACGGAAATTCTGGAATGGGTCGCCAAGGGAAAGAGCAACACGGTTATTGCGGAAATTATCGGTATTTCTCCGCATACAGTCGACACCTATATGCGCCGCATTTATCTAAAATTCGGCGTTGCAGACCGTGTCACCGCTGCTCTCAGAGGCCTCGCTGTCGGCGCCCTGTAAGACAGAGGATAGACCCTAAACACCAGACCCTTTTACCGGTGATACTATTTTCATCCCATCCTCAGCATCTGCTGCCGGGAATGCAGCCTCTGGTTCCATCGCCGGGACACCCTCGCGCACGGCGGCCTCACGCGCAGCCAGCAGCTTGTTACGGTATTTCGATTGCACGACAGAAACGCAAATCATGACAAAAATGACGAAGTAGAATGTCGCCTTGGACATGGCGACAACTTCATAGTTGAAGAGATAGAGGTGAGCCAGGTGGCCAGATTCGGAAATCAACAACACACCGACAATGAACAGGATGAATAATCCCAGCACTTCATAAGCGCGATTCTGCTCAAGAAAGTTCGAGACATGATCTGAGAGCCAGATCATCATGATCCCCACAGAAATAATCGCTATCGCCATCACCGCAAATACCTTGGTCAGGGCAATGGATGAGAGAATGCTATCAAACGAGAATACGAGGTTCATGGTAACAATCCAGAAGATTGCTCCAGCAACTGACCGTTTTCCGGCAGAGTCTGAATGCTCAAGATGATCTACAGAAAGTAGGTGGAATATCTCTTTCATGGCTGTGTACAGAATGAAAGCGCCTCCGAACAGGGTTACCACCGCATGAAAGTTGAACTCCCCCCTGATGAAGCCCCAATCGATAGAAAAGAACGGCTCTTTCAGGGCCTCAATTGCGGCCATGACCACAAAAAGCAAAATCAGGCGCAACCCGATGGCAAGACCAATCCCCAGCTGGCGCACACGTCGCTGATGTTCCAGCGGGACACGGCGGCTCTCAATCGAGATATAAAGCAGATTGTCGAAGCCCAGCACTGCCTGCAGCAGAATGAGCATGATCAGTGTAAACAGATTTTCCAGCGTAAAGAGATCGACCACTATGCTGCCCCCTGTCGCGGCTCAAAAATATCATTAAAACCTAATAGAAATTCTCTATCAGGCTTTGGCTGACAGCAAAAGACTAATGATGTCGCTTCAGAATGGCTGGCGGGACTTCATGGCCGCTGCAAGCGTTCCCTCATCAAGATAATCGAGTTCGCCACCGACAGGCACGCCATGCGACAGGCGTGTGACGCTGACACTGGTGCCTTCCAGGCGCTCGGTCACATAATGCGCCGTTGTCTGGCCGTCGACAGTGGCGCTGGTGGCAAGAATGACCTCTTTGACAGTCCCGGCTGATGCACGCTGCGCCAGGGAGGCTATGTTAAGATCATCCGGACCCACGCCATCCAGTGGGGAGATGACACCGCCCAGCACATGATACCAGCCCTTATGGGCACCGGAACGCTCCAGCGCCCAGAGGTCTGCCACTTCCTGCACGACGCAAATGACACCGGTGTCGCGCTCCTCATTTGCGCAGATGGCGCAAGGGTCTACCGAGTCCCAGTTGCCGCAGATGGAGCAGGCCGTGACTTTTTCTGCTGCTGCTTCCAGCGCACTTGCCAACGGCGTCATGAGGCCATCGCGTTTTTTCAACAGGTGCAAGGCCGCGCGCTTGGCCGACCGGGGCCCAAGCCCCGGCAACTTGGCCAGAAGAGAAATG
>JALEGM010000009.1 GCA_022763145.1 Aquisalinus sp.
TGCAAAGACATTCTGATCATCACGCCAACCCCTCGCGGCCATATCAGAGCTTGCGCAATTTCGATGACCTCCCCACCTTGCCGACCGGATATCCGGGCTGTTTCGGGTTAGCGATGTTCCCCTCCTTATGGTTCAAAATCATGAATCCGAAAGTGTTGGCATGGGCAGGCGGGGACATGAGCAAGGTCAACACAGGCTGACGTCGAAGAAACTTGAGCGCGTTTGGCAAATGCAGCAGGTGAAGTAAATCAGATGCTGCATACTTGCGGCAGCTTCCCGGATTTGGTTTTCCGATAAGGACACAGCATTGCTGTCACAGATATCATCAGATAGGCTTAAGTTTATGTTTTTGTTGTGAAATCAGGAATCTATGTGCCCCCTTTGCGGAAGGCTTATAGTGCTGCCTTAGTTGAAGGAACATAACCGGCTAGCCAGTGGTGGTGATCCTATTGAAAGGACAGCAAGATAATGATCATAACACTTACACACCCAAATACTCCATTGCCTGCCACTCGTGCGAAGCATACGCATCTTGTGACGGTGTCGCGGCAGTTGCAGGGTGAGGGGCGTGAAAACTTTTCTCAAAATGTAGCAGATAATGCTCTAACCGCAGTGGCGCATGAGTCCGCTTTCATGCATCACCACGCGCCTGAAAGGTAGGAGAACATCTGTGAAATCATGGATCACCAACATCACGATCTGTTTTGCCGTCTTTATTACGTTGCCCTCAGTGGCGGTGGCGGGTGAGGCGCGTCTCGCCGTGGCGTCAAGTTTTGCCCAGCCTGCGCGTGCTTTGGGAGAAGTATTTGAAGCACAAACCGGCCATACTGTTCGTTTCAGCTTTGGCTCAACCGGTTTGCTCTATACACAGATTGTCCATGGTGCCCCGTTTGACCTCTTCCTGGCCGCGGATCAGGCAAGGCCGATAAGAGCCATAGAAGAAGGACATGCTGTCGCAGGCAGTCGTTTTACATATGCTCAGGGCAGTCTGGTATTATTTAGTGCCGAGCCGGACCGCCGGCTGGGCGCAGAGACGCTTCGTAGTCAAACCTATGACCGGCTTGCCATCGCCAACGCCAGAACAGCGCCTTATGGTGCCGCTGCGGTAGAAGTCCTCCAGGCTCTGGGCATCTATGACGATGTAGTAGGAAAGATAGTGCAGGGGGCAAATATCGCACAGGCTTATCAATTCGTGCAGACTGGAAATGCAGAGCTTGGCTTTGTCGCCCGCGCGCAACTTCCCCCGGGTGGAACTGGCAGCTACTGGATTGTGCCGACAGCTCTTTACACACCGCTGCGCCATGATGCTGTCTTGCTGGGGCAGGGAGACAATGAAGCGGCGCAAGCTTTTCTGGCCTTTCTGCAAAGCGAGACAGGGCGCGCGATCATCGCTAAGCATGGCTTTGACCTGCTGCCAGAAACAAGCAAGTCTGGCACCTGATGGAAGATATTCTGACCACTATTCGCCTGACCTTGATGCTGGCACTCGTCAGCACACTTATCCTGCTTGTGGTTAGCACACCGATTGCCTGGTGGCTGGTTCACTCGCGTGCCAGGTGGAAAGAGGTTGTTGCTGCCATCGTTGCTTTGCCACTGGTGCTGCCGCCGACTGTGCTTGGATTCTACCTGTTGATCGCACTGGGGCCGCAAGGGCCAGGCGGTTGGTTGGCTGGCCTCGTGGGTGGGCGCTCCATGGCTTTCACCTTTGAAGGACTGGTGATGGGCTCGGTCATTTATTCCCTGCCATTCGTGGTGCAGCCATTGCGCAATGCCTTTGCCGCGATTGGTCCGCGCCCGCTGGAGGTTGCAGCAACGCTCGGTGCCAGTCCGCGAGATGCATTCCTCTCGGTCGCCTTGCCGCTGGCCTGGCCCGGCTTTATCACCGGTGCCGTGCTCGGTTTTGCACACACATTGGGGGAGTTTGGTGTTGTACTGATGATTGGCGGAAACATTCCGGGTGAGACGCGCGTCATATCTGTGGCGATTTATGATTATGTAGAGAACCTGCAATGGCGTGAAGCACATATATTGACCGCCGGGATGCTCCTGTTTTCATTTCTGGTGATCTTCACGACCATGAAACTCACCCAGAAAACCGGGCGGGCAGGCTGGTGAGCGGCGCGCGTGAGAAAATTGAAGGCTCATTCAGAGGTCAGTCTGATGATTTTCATCTGGAGGCTTCTTTTTCAGTGCCAGCCAGTGGTGTTACAGGCGTTTACGGTCCCTCGGGGTGCGGCAAAACAACCTTGCTGCGCTGCCTTGCCGGCCTTGTAAAATATCAGGGCGCTCTCAATTTCAAGGGAGAGACTTGGCAGGACGAGACACAACGTATTTTCAAAAAACCGCATGAGCGCCGTGTCGGCTACGTCTTTCAGGAGCCGAGCCTGTTTCCACATCTTAGCGTGCAGCAGAACTTGTCTTTCGGCCTTGAAAGAGCCCAGCGGGATACTGTGGAAGTGCGGATCAATCAGGATGAGGTCGTACAATTCCTAAGGGCGGAAAGCCTCCTGCAGCGTGCACCGCAGGACCTCTCGGGCGGAGAACGTCAGCGCATTGCCATTGGTCGTGCTCTCTTGTCGCAGCCACAGTTGCTGTTGCTGGATGAGCCATTATCCGCTCTTGATGATTATGCCCGCAAGGAGATCATGATGTGCCTCGAAGATATTTCCAGCCGCTTCGCGATACCCGTCTTTTATGTCAGTCATGACATGCGGGAGATGGAGCGACTGGCAGACACGCTACTGTTGATGGAGGCTGGTAAAGTCATCGGGTTTGGTCCGTTAGCAGAGGTTCAGGCAGACCCGTCTCTGCCCCTCTATCACGCCAGCGAATCTGCTGTCACGATATTGGGCCGTGTGCAGAATCTGGATGAACCCTATCATCTTGCAGAAGTCGCGATACCGGGTGGCACGATCACAATCTCTGGCCAGAACCTCTCAACCGGTGACAATTTACGCCTAAGCATCAAGGCGAGTGACGTCAGCTTCGTTTCTGACCCTGCGCCTGCAACCTCCATCCTTAATTGCTTGCCGGGGCGCATTGTATCGGTTGCGCCCTGCCAGCGCGATGCAGGGCATGTGATTGTGCAGGTTGCGCTGGGGCAAGCGGGCGATGGCGCGCGTCTGTTGGGGTGCATTACCAGAAAGTCCTGTGACAGGCTGGAGTTACAGGCAGGTAAGCCGATTTATGCGCAGATTAAATCCATCGCTGTGATGCGCTAGCAAGCAGCTTGTTTACCACGTTCCTGTCAGGCTTTTACCAGCCAGCGCGATTTGATATACTTGTTTGCAAGGAAAGGTCTGGTTCATGCGCAAGCTGATTTCACTGGGATTGCTAGGTATCTCTTCTGTTTTGATGAGCACTCCTGCCTTTGCAGATATGTGTCCGAAGGATGATGAACTGAAACAGACCCGTAGCAGTTATGTTTTTGAAAATGGGGACGCGGCATTCGTCAATGTTGTGGCAGAGTGGGTTTCCACCAGTGTCGCGCTTGATGATAACGCCCGCATCGCAGGTCGCGTTGCTTGCACCTACTCCCTGTACGAAGGGTCCGGCGCCGGGCGCGAGCAGATTGTGGCTTTGGTACCGCGTACAAACGGCGCTGTCCTGACTAATCCGGAATGGGACCTGACCCGCAACGCGGCAAGCTGCACCCGCGAGCGTCGCCTGTGTACCTGGTTGAAATAATAATCAAACGGGCAGGGCGGAGTATTTCATCAGCCGAGTGACATCACGCCGGATTTGAGCACCAAACTGTGCGCCTGCTTTTCGAAAGGCACCCCGGGATTTTTTAAAATTCAATGCAACTGACCGGTTGATGCGCATTGCGAGCACCACATCAGTTTCAATAAGTTCTGCCTCACCGCGCTGGCCGCTCTGCATCTGCCGTTCCAGTTCTGAAAATGCCTGCCGGAAATAATCCACTCGAAAAGTTTCAATAGGCATCTCATATAGCACCTGCGCACCGCAGATAATTTCAGCCCCGGTCGCTTCTTCAAGGATAGAGGGGGATAAAGTGCCATGGGTTTCAGTGGTGCCATATTGAATAATCAGGACACTGTCGTTGAAGATCCCATCTTCGCGTATGCGCACATGACAGCGCTGCCGGCTGCTATCTGCCAGATAACGTGTATCCGTCAACTCGCCAGCCTTACTTGCAAAGCCCTCGACAAAGCTGTCGAGCTTTTCCTGGTGCGGGGGCACACTCTTCTCCCAAATCTCCTAAAGATCAAA
>JALEGM010000106.1 GCA_022763145.1 Aquisalinus sp.
CTGTCTTTGCTATTTTCATTGTAGGTTTTCTTGCTGTGGCGATTGTCTTCATTCTGCGTTTCAGTCTGCAGGTCCCGATGCTCGTCGCTTTTCTTGGAGGTATCGCCACGACCGTGCTGTCCAGCCTGTATCTGCTGCCGCGTTTGAAGGCACTGCTCTTCGCCTTGCAATATGCCAATAAGGCTGAGGTCAGCAGGCTTGATACATCAGCGGGCGGAGAAAACTGATGCAGTTCCGCTTTCGACCCGGTTTGACAATTGCCACCCTGATTGGTCTGGCCATCCTGCTGAGCCTCGGCAATTGGCAAGTTCAGCGCCTTGCCTGGAAAGAGGATTTAATCGCCCGTGTCGAGGCACGGATTAATGCAGAGCCGATTGCATTTGCTGAAGCTTATGAGCGCTGGATGGCGGGGGAGGATATGGAGTACACGCCGGTCCAGGTAAGCGTGAATTTTGACCATCAACGTGAAGTGCATGTTTTTGGTTCAAATGAGGGCGCTGCCGGATGGTTTGTGTTTACACCGGCGCAATTCAACAAACCGCAAGCTGAATTTATCGACGGCAACACATTTCTCTATATCAATCGAGGTTTTGCGGCTGACGCATTTAAAGAAACAAGTAAGAGGCCAGACAGCCTTGTCACGCTCGATAATAATGCCGGCTTTTCAGTCGTAACAGGGCTGCTCCGCACCCCGCAGGAGAGCCCTGCCATTGCAGGCGCGCTAACACCTGAAAATAACCCTGAGCAAAACGAATGGTATGTGCGGGATCCGCAAGTTTTTGCTGAAGCTGCCGGAGTCACAGCTTTACCAGTCTGGATCGACTCGAATGGGCTGGAAAACCCAGCCGCTTGGCCAAAGGGGGGAACCACCCGCCTTGAGTTTAATAACCGCCATCTTGAATATGCGCTTACGTGGTTTGGCCTTGCCGCGACGCTCATGGTCGTTTTTCTGGCCTTCTCTCTTAAAAGCCAACAAGATTAAGCTCACCACATGGCGCGTGCGCAGGACGACCCCTATGGATATCGAACTGGCAGATTGGTCTGCCACTGATTTCGCTACAATCAAGAAAGTATCCGTACTTGCCCCGGATACAACAGACCTGTGGCTGCTAGATCTGACTGGCAAGGGGCAAAATATTTCACGCCTGAAGAAGTTGCTGGATGAGCCTGAGAAGGCGCGCGCGCAGAAGTATCGATTTCGAGAACACCGGCACCGATTCATTCTGCGACGGGCCTTTCAGAGAATAGTGCTGGCGGCGTATGCAGATGCGGAGCCGGACCAGCTTGTGTATGGCCTGGATCACCCGGAAAAGCCGATGCTGGCTGATTATCCTGACCTTCAATTTAGTGCCGCGAATAGCGGGCAAACGGGTCTATTAAGTGTCAGTCGTAGTCCTGTCGGGATTGACCTAGAGGCATCAGCTGAACAACCAGCGCTCAAACTGGTGGCGCGGGATAATTTCACCCGATTTGAGCAACAGCGACTTGCTGGCCTGTCGGGTAAAGAGTGGCTTGCAGGTTTTACAAAGTTGTGGACCCAGAAAGAGGCAATCCTCAAGCTGCTTGGCACCGGGCTTTCCATGTCGCCTCTTGAGTTGACTGTTGCGATCAATGAGGCAACCGCCACCTGGACAGATACCGAGAGGGGAGTGGATCAATGGCACATTCAAACCTTTAAGACGCATAATCAGCTGATTGCGACGATCGCCAGCACCTACAGGCCCGGCCATTTAAGATATTTTGGCTTATGCGGTTCGGCATGACTTCAGGTTTTACGGCAAATTAAGTTTTCTGAATGAAGTCTATTAACCGGGGTAATTCTTCGTTTACGATTACCTCTGCGTGTACAAGATGCGGAATAGCCGGATGACGGATAAAGAAGCCAGCATTGTGCTCTCGGCGACATTCACGGCTGACCCCGTGGCTGATGTTATCAGCTTCTGGGCAGAGCAGTTCGCGCACGCTGTTTCCCCGGTTATCGCCCCTTATGCGCAAGTCTATCAGCAACTGCTGGATGCTGGCAGTAGCATGCGCATAAACAAACAGGGCGTGAACGTGGTTACCATACGCTGGCAGGACCTGGCTGTAGATTTGCCCCAGGCGTATGCGAGAGCAGCGCGCGAACTTTCAGATGCCGTGCTGGCGGCGCAGCATCAAGTGCCGTTGCTGATTGTGCTGTGTCCTGAAGAAGATAGCCTCTTAGAAGAGCGGGAAGCAGGTGCAATACTGAGAGCAGCTATTGAAGGCACGAGCAATGTATTCGTACTTGAGGCATCTGACTGCTTTGAGCAGTACAATGTTGCTGATATTCATAACCGGGAAGGTGACCGAACTGGAAAGTTACCTTATACGGAGGAAGCATTTACTGCTATTGGCACATCCATTTATCGATGGTTTGATGAGCATCGGCGCAAGCCCGTTAAACTTCTTGCGGTAGATTGTGATAATACCCTCTGGGGTGGTGTGGTCGGTGAAGATGGGCCAGCTGGGATTGAACTCGATGAAGGTTACCTTGCTCTGCAGGAAAAACTGACCAAGCAAGTCGATAATGGTCGTGTCGTCTGCCTTCTGAGTAAAAATGATGATGCGGATGTCCGGGAAGTATTTACCGAGCGACGGGATATGGTTTTAACGCAAGATCATATTGTTTCACGCCGCGTTAACTGGGATGCGAAAGCGGATAATCTGCACTCACTCACCGATGAGTTGAATCTCGGCTTGGACAGCGTGCTTTTCCTGGATGATAGTACGGTGGAGTGCGCAGCAATGCGTGCATTTTGTCCAGAAGTACACACTGTCAAAGTGCCTCAGCAAGCTGATCAATTTAAGAGTTTTGTTCGAAATCTTTGGTTATTTGATCAATCGACGGTGACCAGGGAAGATAAATCCCGCGTACAGATGTACAAGGAGCAAGCGCAGCGCGAAGAATCCCGTCGTGCTGCAGTTTCACTGGACGATTTCTTTGCTGAACTGGGGTTGGAAATTGATATTCACACACCAGCTGAAGTCGAGTTGCCACGATTCTCTCAACTAACGCTCCGTACAAATCAGTTTAATACTTCTCTTGCCCGACTCACGGAGCCAGAAGTGCGACAGGATGTCGCAGATCGCCATAAGGAATTACGCATTGTTTCCGCGCGGGACCGTTTTGGCGATTATGGACTGGTCGGTGCTGTTCGGGCGCAGGAAAGTGAGACTTGTCTCCTTGTGGACAGTTTTCTGCTCAGTTGCCGTGCCATGGGCCGTGGTATCGAGCATCTGATGGTTGCTGAACTTGGAAAAATTGCCAAACAGCGGCGTCTGTCACAGATTAAAATTGTCTATGCTGAGGGGCCTAGAAATCAGCCTGCTTTGCAATTTTTGAGTTCCCTTCGGGAAACTACTGTAGATCTTAAAGCAGCGGGCGGGCTTATGCTCTCGACTGAGGAAGCGCTTTCGACTGTGTTCCAGCCCGGCGAGAATACGACGTTGGAATCTGAAACGCGCGTCCCCGAAAGAAAATCATCTCTGATTACTGCCACTGTGCGCCCCGATGTTGTGTATCAGAAAATTGCCACAGAATGGGTGAGTGCTGCTGCGATATTATCTTCCCTTAAAGGCGCCATCAAAGAGCGTCCGACCCTCGCGACAGGTTATGTTGCCGCCTCAACCAGTACGGAGCGTAAGATTGCCGATATCTGGCAAAAAGTGCTTCGATTGGAGAGAGTTGGAATAAATGATCCCTTTACTGATCTTGGCGGCAAGTCGATACAGCTTGTGCAAGTCCACACCATGTTGCAGCGTGCGCTGCAACAGAAATTCGAATTTACGTTGCTGTTTGAGCACGCGACGATTGCATCACTGGCGCGCTATTTTTCTGCTTCTCCAAATGCCAGCGAAGCATCTTCTGGTAATGTCCGGGCACAGAAGATGCGTGCCGCGCGTAATCGTAGAGTGGTGACAAGACAACAAAGAAGTGCTGCATCATGATGGATACTGATACACCAAACGCCCATGAGGGGATTGCGATTGTCGGCATGTCAGGTCGCTTTCCTGGCGCCCCTGATGTTGAAGCTTTCTGGCAGAATATCAAGGAGAGCCGGGAGAGCATCACCATGTTTGATCCCGCTGAACTGGAAATTCCGATGCCGGACCAGGCGGACACCTCTGAGCAGGGTGACTATGTTTGCGCCAAGGGAATGCTGGATAACATCGACATGTTTGATGCCCGTTTCTTCGGGTATCTGCCAAAAGAAGCAGAGGTCATGGATCCCCAGCATCGTGTCTTCCTTGAAATCTGTTCAGAAGCTATTGAGCATGCTGGCTATGACGCGCAACGCTATGATGGCGCTATTGGTGTCTATGGTGGTTGCTATATGGACACATACGTCCTTGCCAACTTGTGCTCTGATGAAGATTTCCGCCAGAAACTTGTTGAGTCTATTCAGGTTGGAACGCTGCAAACAGAGCTTGGTAATGACAAGGATTATCTGGCCACTCGTGTCGCCTTCAAGCTGGGGCTGCGCGGCCCGGCCATGACGCTGCAAACGGCGTGCTCCACTTCACTTGTCGCCGTTGCCACAGCCTGCCAGAGTCTCGATTCCTATCAGTGTGATATGGCCTTGGCTGGTGGTATTACGATCGTCCTGCCACAGAAGAAAGGTTACTTTTACAAAGAAGGCAGCATGTTGTCACCTGACGGTCATTGTAGACCTTTCGACAGTAATGCTGCAGGAACAGTTTTTAGTAATGGCGCGGCCGTCTTGCTGCTTAAAAGACTTGAAGACGCCATTCTGGATCGTGACACGATCTATGGTGTCATTAAGGGGTATGCAACTAATAATGATGGTGGCCAGAAGGTTAGCTATACCGCGCCTAGCGTTGACGGCCAGGCAGAGGTCATTTCCATGGCCATGGGATTGGGTGAGATTGAGCCGCATACTATGGGATATGTCGAAGCCCATGGCACAGCAACTCCTTTAGGTGACCCCATTGAGATTGCCGGATTGACCAAGGCTTATCGTGAAGGGACTGACGATGTACAATTTTGCGCTATCG
Source organism: Aquisalinus sp. (assembly GCA_022763145.1). Lineage (GTDB taxonomy): Bacteria > Pseudomonadota > Alphaproteobacteria > Caulobacterales > Parvularculaceae > Aquisalinus. The sequence continues at coordinate 5,038 of JALEGM010000106.1, forward strand.
GCTCGGTAAAAGCCAATCTTGGCCATCTTGATTGTGCATCAGGGGCAATTGGTCTCATCAAGTCAACACTCTGTGTACATAATAAAGTTCTGCCCTCCTTGTTGCACTTCGAAGCTCCAAATCCCAAAATTGATTTTGAGTCATCACCTTTTTATGTGAATACAGAGTTTCGACATTGGCCAGAGAATGCCTGGCCGCGGCGGGCGGGCGTCAGTTCATTTGGCGTGGGTGGTACCAATGCGCATGTGGTGATAGAGGAAGCGCCACTTTTGCCTCAGAACCAGGTCACGAAACCGGCCTTCCTTATGCCGTTTTCGGCAAAATCTGAGTCTGCTGTGAGGCAACAAGCTGCACAGCTAGCAGATTATTTTGAGGCAAATGATGCAGTCGATCTGGCAGATGTGGCATTTACCCTGCAACAAGGCCGTAGTGTTTACGATTATCGAGGTTCTGTTGCAGGCAGTACGCAAATAGATTTGTGTGAAAAGCTACGCAAATTTGCTGCGGCGGGCACAGCAGTAAAACCGGAGGTTCGTGACCCTGAACTGGTTTTTATGTTCCCAGGGCAAGGCGCGCAATATCCGGGTATGGGATATGAGCTTTACCAGAAGGAGCCTGCGTTCCGACAGGTGATAGACGATGTAGCTGAGGTGTTACTCCAATCAGAAAGTTTTGATACAGATATTCGAGATTACTTGCTTTGGCGTGATGGCGAAAGCCGAATGAGTGCAGAGCAGGCTACCTCTGATCTGGCACAGACCTGGCTGACCCAACCTGCGATTTTCGCCGTAGAAATAGCATTGGCCCGGTTGCTGGAGAGCTATGGGGTTATTCCGCATAGCATTATCGGGCATAGTGTCGGTGAGTTTGCTGCCGCCTGTCACGCAGGGTTACTTTCGTTGGAAGATGCAACATCGTTGATTGCGGCGAGAGGGCGGCTGATCCATGACCTGCCTGGCGGGCAGATGCTGGCAGTTCTTCAAACTCGGGAAGAAGTGGAGAAAATTCTCCCGGACACGTTATCCATTGCAGCTGTGAATGCTCCGGGTGCAACAGTTGTCAGTGGCAACCAGGATTATATCGAGGCATTTGCAGAATTGTTGGCAAAACAGGATGTTAAATCGACCGTACTGGCAACATCTCATGCGTTCCATTCCAATATGATGGCTGAAGCTGTTCAGCCGTTGATGGAAAAGGCTGCAGAATGCACGTTTCAGGATGAGGCCCGGTTTGAGATTGTCTCAACATTGACCGGCCAAAAAGCCACGTTTGCGGATTTTGCCGAGCCGGCATATTGGGGCCGTCAGTTGCGCCAGCCCGTCTTGTTTCAGGAGGCAGTAGAGACAGCAGCCAAGGAGAGTACGCACTGTATCTTTGTTGAGGTCGGTCCAGGGCAAGCTTTGTCTTCATTCGTCAAGCGCGCTCTGCAAGGGGACATGAAGCGGTCTGTCTACGCTGCGATGGGACCAGCGCGTGATCCGGGGTCGGATTATGAAAACATCCTGCATCTTTTGGGTCAGCTATGGGCCAATGGAACAGTACCAGATTGGACAAAGTTGGAGGATGGCAGCCCTCGCCGGGTAGCGTTGCCAACTTACCCATTCGAGCGGAAAAGGTTCTGGGTTGAACCTAAAGGTGCTCAGATAACAGTGGCGAAGGATACTCCACGCATATCTGAAAGTGCACCTGCTAAAGAGGTGCCGGTTTCGAATGAGCCGACGCAACAGCAGGCAGTTGCGTCCAACGATATGGAAGATGAAGTCGAAACATTGATCCGCCAGCAACTGGAAGTCATTTCCGGGCAGTTGCGCATCTTGGGCGGTCAATAGTCGAAAAGGCAAGATGATGACAAATTCACATTCACCACGTGCAGGGCAGATTCTTACTCAGTTGACTGAGTTGACGGCAGACCTCTCCGGTTATGATGAGGCTGACTTGAATCCGGGACAGACTTTTCTTGAACTGGGGTTTGACAGCCTGTTTCTGACCCAACTGGCGACAGCATTCCAAAAAGAATACAATGTAAAGATTACTTTCCGTCAGCTGTTTGATGAGTTGCCGACATTAGACGCCATTTCAATACATATTGATTCGCAACTGCCTGCGGATACTGCACCAGTTGAAGAGCCAGTGGCATCAGCAGTGGAGCCAAACACGCCAGTGATGGCTGAGCCAGTACCAGTACCTGAAACCGTGCCCTCAGGGCCCGCCCTCGCTTCTAAACCTATCGTGCCGAGCTTTACTTCTATCCCGACGAATGCTTCCGGCGGGCTTGCAGGTATATTCTCTGAGCAGATCAATTTAATGACACAGCAGTTGCAGATGTTGCAGGCTGCGCGAGGAAGTAAATCAGCAGCTTCTGTTGAGGCGCAAACGCCTGTCCAGGTGACAGAAAAAGTTGTGGCTCAACCAAAGGCAGCTCCTGCGGCCCAAAAGGCTACCAACCAGGGAGGTACTCAAACGGAGCAGGCGGCAGAAGAAAAGCCGCAATTACCAAAAGGTTTTGGCCCGACCCAAAATTCCGCTCTTTCAGAAAACTCGCTCACGGCACAACAAAAAGCGCATATCATACGTTTAGTCAGTCGCTACAATGCCAAGACTCAAGTTTCAAAACGCAGAACGCAGGCAGATCGCATACATCATGCTGATCCGCGTACAGCAGCCGGGTTCAATCCGCTTTGGAAAGAAATGGTTTATCCACTGGTAGTTGAGCGGTCACGAGGGGCGTATCTGTGGGATGCTGACGGCAATCAGTATATTGATATGCTGAACGGTTTTGGCCCAAACTTTTTTGGTCATAACGCGCCTTTCATCACTGAAGCTTTGAGAGAGCAACTTGATGACAGTTATGAGGTCGGGCCACAGACCCCGCGTGCAGGTGAAGCTGCAAAGCTCCTTTGTGAGTTGACCGGGATGGACCGTGTCAGCTGGGTCAATACAGGCTCGGAAGCTGTGCAGGCGGCTATCCGGATTTCCCGTACCATGACTGGCCGCGACAAGATTGTTGTTTTCTCTGGGGATTATCACGGCAATTTTGATGAAGTGCTGGTGCGGGGTACGAAGAACGCCCGGGGGCGGCGTACAATTCCTCTGGCTCCTGGTATCCCATTTGACTCTGTTGGTAATGTCATCGTGCTTGATTATGGTGACATGGACTGCCTGGAAGAAATACGCGCGCAAGCCGGGGATATTGCTGCTGTGCTTGTTGAACCCATCCAGAGCCGTCGTCCAGAATTACAGCCTAAAGAGTTCCTCCATGCTTTGCGCGCCCTGACTCAGGAAGAAGAGATCGTGCTCGTCTTTGACGAGGTCATCACCGGGTTCCGCACGGGGCCGGGTGGGGCTCAAGCCTATTTCGGTATTGAGGCTGATATCGCGACATACGGCAAGATTATTGGCGGCGGTATGCCCATCGGTGTTGTTGCAGGCCGCTCGCGCTTTATGGATACTTTTGATGGCGGACAATGGTCGTATGGTGATGATTCCCGGCCAACCGCTGGTGTAACATTCTTTGCTGGTACTTTCGTGCGCCACCCCCTTGCAATTGCGGCTGCCCACGCCTCCCTGTCATATTTGAAAACGGCTGGTCCCGCTTTACAGCAAGGCGTCAACAAAAAGGCCACGCGACTTGCCACGACCCTGACAGAATTTTTTGCTGAACAAGGCGTCAATATTGAAGTGCCTCATTTTTCTTCACAGATGTTTATCCGCAACAATGAGGAGAGTGAGTTGGCGACACTGTTCTTCTACCATATGCGTGATCGCGGCATTCACCTTCTTGAGGGCTTCCCGACATATATGACTGCTGCACACACGGATGAGGATGTTGACAGGGTTATTGAAGCGGCAAAAGACAGTATTTTTGAAATGCAGGCGGATGGCATACTCAAAGCGCCTGATGGCAAGAATGTTACCTATAATCGCAAATTCGATCTCACTGATGCGCAGCGACATACATGGCTCGCTTGCCAGATGGGAGATGAAGCGTCAGCGGCTTTTAATGAGTCTGACACGATCCTGATTAAAGGCAGTCTTGATGAGAACACCTTCAAAGAAGCTGTAGAACACGGTCTGGTCAGTCATGAAGCTTTCAAGCTCCGTTTCGACACTGATGGAGAGTATCAGTGGGTCGATCATGAGATGCGTTTTGCTCTTGCGACGCATGATTTCTCGAGCCTGCCGCAAGCAGAGCAGGATCAAAAGATAGAGACCTTCTTTGAGGAACAGGCAAAACAGTATTTTGATCTCGAAAAAGGGCCGCTGGTTCGTACACATCTTATCCAGATTAGCGAAAATAGCTGGGTATTCACAATATACTGCCATCATATTGTGTTTGATGGTTACTCGGCCCAGCTCGTAATTGATGATATCATCAAGCGTTACAATGCAAACATGACTGGTAGCGTTTTTGAAGCGCCGGAGTTTACGCCTTACAGCGTCTACGCGCAGACTATCGCGCCGCAAGAGAGTAATGAAGCGCAAGCCAAGTCTGCAAATTACTGGCAAAGCGTGTTCGCAGATGCGGTGCCAGCATTGCTCGATTTACCTACAGATCGTGCTCGCCAAGCCGAGCGTCAATATACAGGGTCTACGTACCACCGTGAACTTGATAGTGCGCTCATTCCAAAACTTCAGAGCGCAGCCAGAAAGTTAGGCATTAGTCAAAATGCGCTACTTTTCTCAGCATTTTCGGCATTGCTATCACGTTTAGCTGCGCAAGATGATTTCGTGGTTGCTATGCCTGCTGCCGGACAGGCTAGGCATGACATGGAAACTGTTGGCTATTGCGTCAACATGCTGCCTGTGCGGCTACAGCCTTATTATGACACATCCTTTGTAGATTTTGCGAAGCAGACACAATCCTCTGTACTGGATGCATTCGACCATCAAGAATTCACCTTCAGCAATCTACTACAAGATATCAAGGCGCCGCGTCATACGGGCCGCCTGTCACTGACAGAAGTCGTTTTCAATTACAGCCGCTACTTCTCGGACATCGAGATGACCGGATGCGAAGTGGTTGCACGGGAGAATCGTCGTCAGTCAGTCTATTATGATCTCTTTTTCAACATCGTTGAGGCTGACGGTAAGCTGCTGGTTGACTTCGATTATGCGACATCGTTGTTCGACGAGGAAACCATTTCGCGCTGGGTCTCGCATTTCGAGATGTTGCTGACAGATGCCCTGTCCGATACGGATAAAACGATCGGCGCGTTGAATTTGGATGCTGAAGGGCAGGCCGGGTTCGGTCTTACTGGGCCGGCGCTTAGTCACGCTGCTGACAGCACCGTTATCAATCTATTTGAAGGCATCGTTGCGCAGACGCCGGATGCAGTAGCCATTACGTGTGATGGCAAAAGCACAACTTATGCACAGCTTGAAACGTATGCGAACCAGATGGCGAATTACCTGCAAGGGCAGAGCGTTAGCAGTGAATCGATTGTTGGTATCATGCTAAATCGTTCTGTCGATATGGTTGCAGCCATGCTGGCAGTCTGGAAATGTGGTGCTGCCTATTTACCGCTGGACCCTGAGTTTCCCGTCGAACGGTTAAACTATATGGTGGCTGACTCCGGTACCAATTTGGTCATCTCATCACAAGACCTCGCCCAGAAGGCTGCTGACCTTGATGCCAGCGTCCTTGACCTTACGCGAGAAATTGCCTCTATAGCGGGCCAGCCGTCTGAGCTCAAAGAAGGTGTGCAAGCCACGGCTGATACGAGAGCTTATGTGATTTATACATCTGGTTCCACCGGGAAGCCAAAAGGGGTCGAGAATTCTCATGGCGCGCTGGTGAACTTTGTGGAGTCGATGAAAGTCTCACCTGGTCTCGTCTCATCAGATCGCTTTCTTGCCGTCACGACTCTGTCTTTTGACATTTCCTTGTTGGAATTGACTGTACCTCTGTCGGTTGGTGCGCAAGTTGTGATCGCTACACAAGATGAAGTGCTTGACGGATATGATCTGTGTGATCTCATCACTGACAATAATATAACAATGATGCAGGCAACCCCTGCAACCTGGCGTCTGATGCTTGATTGCGAGTGGACCGGAACGGAAGGACTTAAGGCTTTATGTGGCGGCGAGCCGCTGCCGCCAGCTCTTGCAGAGAAGCTGTTGCCATACACCTCAGAGCTTTGGAACATGTATGGGCCAACCGAGACGACTGTCTGGTCAACTTGCGTTAAGGTAACAGACCATCACGACATTACGGTAGGTACACCGATTGATAATACTGTGATCTATATCCTGGATGATCACCAGCGTCCTGTGCCAAGAGGTGTACCCGGTGAGCTATGGATCGGTGGTGCTGGTGTTGCCCTTGGGTATATCGGCAAGCCGGATTTGACTGCTGATCGTTTCCGCTCTGATCCTTTTATAACCGATAAGAAAGCCAGGATGTATCGCACCGGGGACAGGGCTATTTTGCGCCCTGATGGCAATATCGAAATGCGCGGCCGACGGGATAATCAAGTGAAGGTCCGGGGCCACCGTATTGAGTTAGGTGAAGTAGAAGATGTGCTCGCCCGGCATGAAGCACTGGATGTCGTCGCAGTTGCGGTCAGACAGGACCATCATGGTGAGCCTATGCTGACTGCATTTATTGTACTCGCACCCGATCAGCATGTGACGCATAGTGATTTGCGGCAATGGCTGCGCCAGTCAGTGCCGGATTATATGGTGCCGCAGGTCTTTGTCGAAATGGACCAATTGCCACTGACCGGCAACAATAAACTGGATCGAAATGCTCTGCCGGAAGCTGTGTCTTTGCGGCTCGTTGCGACAGATCGTGTTCCACCGCGTACAGAGCGTGAGCGCGAAATTGCCGCACTCTGGCAGGAAATGTTGGAGATTACAGATATATCTGTCACTGACAATTTCTTTGAACTCGGTGGTCAATCTTTGCAAGTCGCCAAGATGTCAGCCTTACTCAGAAAAATGCATGGATACCGTATATCACCGCGGGCAGTCATTTTTGAAACACTGGAGCAGCTTGCGGCCTCTGTGGAGCGCGAAGCAAGCTGATGCGCTTAGCTGTTCTCAAGAGTGATGCGAATATGCTGCAGCACTTCTTCCGGCTGTTCCATATGGAACAGATGTCCACCTGGAATGACATGATGCGAAAATTCTGCTTCTGTTTCGGTTTGCCACAAATGCAGGTTCATGTTGGCCGTCCCCGGATCGCGACTACCGGAGAAGACCGTGATCGGGCATGGCAGTGGGCTGGCTCTCATGTCGGGACAAGACATGAGAAGAGAAAAATCCGCACGCAAAACAGGCAGAACCATTTCCCGGACTTCCGGGTTTTCCATGGCGGGGCCTTGGGCGCCATAACGTGCTGTGAAAAGGTTCAACAGGCCGTCATCACTCAACTGGCTGCTGTCCACTTTGTCTTCCAATGTTTCTCCCGGCCAATGACGTCCGGAAACAAAAAGGTGCTTCAACCGCTTGCCATTGAGAGAGAGATGTCGCGCAGCATCAAGGGCGATCAGCGCGCCAAGGCTGTGACCAAAAAGAGCGACAGGACCGGGGGGCAGGCGTTTCAGAGCGCCGTAAATGCTCTCCTGCATTGGTTGCCAGTGTATGAATGGACTTTCAGCCAGTCGTTCTTCACGGCCAGGCAACTGCAGGGCAAGCACCTCTATGGTCTCGGGCAGTAATGATGACCATTTCTGATAAATCGACGCACCAGCACCGGCATGGGGCACACAGATCAATCTTATCTTCGCCATCGGACGAGGTACAGGGCAGCGAAGTATTGTGTCCGGTAAACTTTTCATGGGCCTTTGATGCCTCAGTTTGGCAGGTTAATTCAATAACGAGGTGGTGGTGATGAAACCATTTCACTTTGGGCCGTCGGCAGCTCCGCTGTATGGTGTTTATCATCCGGCACACCAACAAGGGGGCAGGGCACCTGCCGTTCTTTTGTGTAATCCCTTCGGTGTGGAGGCTATTCGAGCCTTTCGCATTTATCGCATACTTGCTGAAAAGCTGGCAGCTGCAGGGTCTCCGGTTCTGCGATTTGATTACATCGGCACGGGTAATTCAGCTGGTGATGATGCAGCTTTCTCTGTCACTCGTGCAGTTGAGGATATTCTCCTGGCTCACCAGGAACTGCTTGATACAAGCGGAGCTTCGCGCGTCGCCTGGCTGGGGCTTCGCTTTGGAGCCGGCCTCGCGCTACTTGCAAGTCAGCAGAAGCCACGTGGGCTGGGTGGCCTGTGTCTCTGGGATCCGGTTACAGAAGGGCAGGCTTATTTGACTGAAATGTATGAGGCACATCTGTGTGAACTCTCTCGCGTTTTCGATGAATCCGAGAAATCAATCCTGGCTAAACGGCAGCAGACCGACTTGCTTGGAGAAACCATGGGCTTTGCCGTCGGTACTGATCTTCAGTCCGATATTGGTGATCTGAAACCTGACGCCATTATAAACCGTCCTGCGCGGCGTATCGCGATCATCGCCGGAGAATCTCACGCTGATCTTTCAGACCGGTTGGAAGGTGTCGGGGCAAAGGTGACGACGCATCAGGACGAAAAAAGCCAGTCCTGGAATTCTGATGCAGCACTTAATGCCTTCTCCGTGCCGCGCAAAACGCTCGACCTGCTGGTGGAAACACTTGGAGGGCTAAGATGAGAGAGGAAATCGTTCAGTTTGGTGAGGAAAACAGACTTACCGGTATTTTGACCCATAGCCAGGAAAGTAAGGCTGATAAGCCATTAGTAATTATACTGAATGCTGGTATCGTTCATCATGTTGGCCCCAATCGCCTGCATGTCAAAATGGCGCGTCACTTGGCGAAAGTGCATTTTGATGTTCTCCGATTCGACCTGTCAGGCCTTGGAGAGAGCATGCCAGCAGCACCGGGTAAGGGTTATGAAGAGCAGTCAATTGTTGATATCCGAGAAGCCCTTGACATGATGTGGGTGCGTTTTGGTGAACGCCGGATTATTCTTGCCGGAATTTGTTCCGGTGCAGACAATGCGTATCGGACAGCACTAGAGGATGTGCGCGTCTCTGGGCTTATACTGCTTGATCCTTACGCTTATCAGAATACGACAGCACAAATCTCTGATCTGGCGAAACGGGCACAGGATCCGGAGCGTTGGAAGCGCCTTGCCGGACGCCTGCTTTCTGGCACGGATGCAGAGGACGGTGACGAGGATATCATGGAAGATGATAATGATCGTATTCCGCCGGAGCGTGAAATTTTTGGTCAACAACTGCAAACGCTAACTGATCGTAGGGTCAGAATGTTACTGCTCTATACAAGTTCCGTTCGTCACTTGATCAACGCAAAAAACCAGTTTCATCAAACTTTTAAGGAGTTTGATTTTTCTGATCAACTGGAGGTTGATGTTTTAGCTCATGTTGATCATACCTATACGGAGCTTTCAAGTCAGAATGAATTGATGACACGTCTTGATACCTGGCTTGCCGAAAGAACCTGATTTGCTACTTTTGCATGATCGCGCCCAGAACATATTTCTGAATGCGTGATTCAACGCCGTCTGGCTGTCCGGAAACCCTCCAGGCGAGGTAATGAGTTAAGAAATAGATAAGCCCCCCAATGATGGCATCTATGATCAGACGGACCAGTGGTGCCAGTTCTGGCCAGAACGGTATCAGGGGCCGTGTAAGTAATAACCAGAAAGCCATCATGCTACAGGCAAATAGGGTTCTGCGTATCTGCCAGAGTGGTAACCAGAATGAGCGGGTACTGACACGCTGGTATACTATAAGACTTAATGAAGATTTGAATGTCGCCCCCAGGGCAGTCGCCCAAATGGCACCAATCAAACCATAGGCTGAAGCAGCCCAGATTAATAGCGGCGTACGGAAACAGAAATAGGCGATCTCGCGCCATACGATAAGATGAGTTCTGTTGCGCGCCATGGCGTATCCTTCCAACGCCATAAACAACATCACAAACCCTGCAGCTGGGGCGTAAATTTGGAAGATTGGAACGACAGCGCCCCAGTTCTCACCCAGCAATACGGCTACCAGGTCTTGAGCGACAAGTGCGCATCCCATTGCGGCGGGCAAGCCTATGGCAGCAAGCACTTCCACACCTTGCAGGAAAGTGCGGTTCATCTCTTCCTGCTTTTCCTGCAATTCAGATAAACCAGGATAGACAGCGCGTGCAACAGGCCCGGCGATCTCTTCTGTGGGTATGTCAGCAATTTGATGACCCAGATAAAATGCGCCTGTTGCTGCGGGGCCTGTCAGCTTAGGCATGATGAGCACATCCAGCTTGTTATTCAGAGCTGTGATGAAACTAACCGCTGCGACCCAGCCGGAGAAGCCAAACACTTCCCTTAGAGAGTCAAAGGAAAGGCGTGGGCGATAAGGGCGAAAGAGGTAGGAGAGGGCTGTTTCCGTCAGAGCACCGGCAACAATCCCGAAGATGATTGCCCAGTAGGTCTGAAGTGTCAGAGCTATAGATACAGATACAGCAACACTGACGATTTTAACAGCAGCATCAAGCTGAAAAGTGCGGGTGAAATTCAGCTCTCGCTCTAATTCATAAAATCGAGGGTTCTTCAGACCAAGAATAAAAGGCGTAAAGCTGATTGCCAGAACAACGGCAGACGTTCGCTGGTCGTCAAATAAAGCGGGCGCAACTGGTACAAGCGCCAGCATGATCAGCATCACAGCAAGCCCCCGGATGGCAGACAGGGTGAAAATCGTATCCATCATGCTGCCGTCAGCTGTGCGGAATTTGATGACTGTCTGACGCACGCCGATATCGGAGATATTCTGCAAGAGCTGCATCAAGGTGATGCCAATGGCTACGAGGCCGAAGTCTTCCGGTACCAGGAGACGTGCAAGTATGAGTGTGTTGATGAGGCCCAGCATTCGCACAACCATGCGCGCGCCCATAATCCAGGCGGTACCAAGGGCAATTCGCTCACCGAGGGAGCGTGGTGTCAGGGATGGATCCTGTTTTTCCTGCACGGGTCTGTTACTTTATAGCTGACCGATCGTATCACTGGATGGTTAAGGCTGCATTAGGGGGCATAAAAAGGGTGTTATTGCAATTTGCCCCGTACTTTGAGCGTGCTACAATCATGAGTGGAGTGAATCAGTTGTCAAAGCTGGCCAGGTAAACATAACATTTCAGGGATGCCCACCATGAGACTTACCGCCTTTCTTGCTTTACCCTTCTTCTTGACCGCTTGTAGCGGTGCAGGTGATAGCGCCGTTGCCAGTGCAGAAGCAGGACCTGCCATTGAGAGCGAGGCAGGTGCATTCACTGAGCTATCAGTTCTGACAGGGGAATTTGTCTGGTCACCCGACTATGAAAGTAGCTCTGTGGTCTTCTCTGCAGAGCAGGAAGGAAAGTCTTTTGAGGGGCGCTTTGATAGTTTCAAAGCTGCTATCCGACTGAATCCAACTGACCTGAGCGATGCAGAAATCCATGCAATCATTGACATGGTATCCGTTGATGCAGGTGATGCTGACCGTAACAGTTCCCTGCCGACAAGTGATTGGTTCAAGATACGTACTTTTCCGACGGCCACTTTCACCTCTACCGACGTGCGTCAGGTGAGCGAAGGCAAGTTTGAAGCTGTTGGCGATTTGACTATCAAGGGTGTTTCCCAACCCGTTATATTGCCATTTGATCTTTCTATTGATGGCAATCAGGCTGTTGCAACCGGAAGTCTCCAGCTTAACCGCACGGACTTTAATGTTGGTGAAGGTGCCTATGCAGATGATGCCTGGATCGGGTATCCGGTTTCAGTGACTGTAACAATTACCGCCTCGCGTTAACTGCAGCTTTTTGGTCAGTGTAGCGATTCAGGCAGTTGGACTTGTATTTCTACCCATTGTTCTGCAGGTGCGTAACTTTGCACAGTCAATGGAACCAAGTCACCGTCTTCAAGCTGGATTGTCAGATCTTGATGGCTGTAGGCTTCCCATAACAATATAGCTGGTCCCCCAAGCCCCCCACGGCCGTGCACCATTTGAGTCTCTGACCCAAGCTCTAAATTATAATTGACGCGCCCCAGAACGCTGTCACCATGTCTGAGTGTTCCTACGCCGGATAGCTTCATTTTTTGAAACCTGTTTCTATACTGTAGAAACTATGATCTGATTCTGTGCTGGAAGAAACTTGGTTGTACCAGACCAGCCGGCAGCCTAGATCAAATGGCTCCGTTCAGATCGAGAGCATGACTGGCTTCTGCATTGTTCAAGCGACAGGCTGCCGTGTAAGTGTTTGCCATCAGCATGGCGATGGTCATTGGCCCGACACCACCTGGCACAGGCGTTATGGCGCCTGCTACATTCGCAACCTCGGGATAGGCAACATCTCCGACAAGTTTGGTTTTGCCCGGTCCTTTGTCAGGGGCATCAACCCGGTTGATGCCGACATCAATCACCACGGCACCCGGTTTGATCCAGTCCCCGCGAATCATCTCTGGCCTGCCGACAGCAGCGATGACGATATCAGCCCCATGCACGACGTCTTCGATGTTTTTCGTGCGGCTATGCGCGATGGTGACTGTGCAATTTTCCTGCAGCAGTAACTGTGCAGCCGGTTTGCCGACGATATTTGAGCGACCAACCACAACGGCGTGCAATCCGGAGAGGCTGCCGCCCAGCGCTTCTCTCGCTAACAGGATGCTGCCAGCCGGTGTGCAGGGCACAAGCGCCTGATCTGTCTGCCCGGAATGCAGAAGACCTACATTGACCGGGTGAAAGCCATCAACGTCCTTTGCGGGATCAATGAGTCGTAGCACTTTTGTCTCATCAATATGGTCGGGCAAGGGAAGCTGCACCAAAATGCCATGAACTGTCGGATCAGCGTTCAGATCCTCTATCAGGGAAAGCAAATCTGTTTCGGACGTATCCTTATCGAGGGTGTGCTGTTCGGACTTGAAGCCGCACTTGTCCGCCATCTTGCCTTTGTTGCGGACATAGACCTGGCTTGCCGGGTCTTCTCCTACAAGCACGACAGAGAGGCCGGGGGTGACCTGCGTATCGGCCTTTAATCTGGTTGTTGCGTCACTGATTTTATCAACCAGTCTGGCAGCGATGTTCTTACCATCGATGATTTTTGCGTCACTCATGAAACACCTTCCTGTTCTTGCTAGGTAAGCAAGGCGATGTGAGTCGGCAATGTGCTTCTTGTGTTAA
>JALEGM010000107.1 GCA_022763145.1 Aquisalinus sp.
ATCCAGTATTTCAAGGACGATGCCACCGCCTTCAACAACCAGAAACATGCTGTGCTGGAGGGTAAAGGCGTCCTCAACAATCGCATCTCTGAATTTGTCATGGTGGGCCTGGAGCGGATCGGTATTCCAACGCATTTCATCAAGCGACTGAACATGCGCGAGCAGTTGATCTACCATGTGGAAATCATTCCGTTGGAAGTCGTCATCCGCAATGTGGCTGCTGGCTCTATCTGCAAGCGGCTGGGTTTCAAGGAAGGTGAGCCTTTCGCGCGGCCTGTGGTGGAATTCTATTACAAAAAGGATGAACTGGGTGACCCACTGGTGTCAGAAGACCAGATCAACGCGTTTGGCTGGGCTAACCCACAGGAAATTGATGACATGATGGCCTATACGCTGCGCATCAATGATTTCCTCTGCGGCATGTTCGCGGGTGTCGGCATTCAGTTGATCGATTTTAAGGTCGAGTTCGGACGCCAGTACGATGGTGACCTGATGCGCATTATTCTGGCGGACGAGATCTCACCGGACAGCTGTCGCCTGTGGGATATTGAAACAGGAGAAATCCTCGACAAGGACCGCTTCCGCAAGGATCTCGGTGGCCTGACTGATGCGTACACAGAAGTCGCGCGCCGACTTGGCATCCTACGCAAGAACGAGGAAATTTCAGACACGAAAGGCCCCGTACTTGTGAGCAACAATGACGACAAGAAGGACTGAACCATGAAAGCGCGTGTACATATTACCTTGCGCCCATCAATACTGGACCCGCAGGGCAACGCGATTGAAGGGGCCCTTGCAGGCCTCGGCTTTGAAGGTGTCTCCGGTGTGCGCCAGGGCAAGGTAATTGAACTGGAGCTGGCCGACACAGATGAAGCTGCTGCGCGCAGCAAAGTCGAAGACATGTGCAAGAAGCTGCTCGCCAATCCGGTGATGGAAAACTACGAGATCGAACTGGTCGGGTGAGCCATGAAATCCTGTGTTATCGTTTTCCCTGCTTCAAACTGCGACCGTGATGCAGCTGTCGCCTTGGAACAGGCTACGGGGCAGAAGCCTGATATGGTCTGGCATGGCGAAACCAGCCTGCCGAACACGGACTTTATCCTGCTGCCTGGCGGCTTCTCTTATGGTGATTATTTGCGCTCTGGTGCCATGGCCGGGCGCTCGCCTATCATGCAGGATGTGGTGAAAAAGGCTGAAGATGGTGTGCCTGTGCTCGGCATCTGCAACGGCTTTCAAGTACTGACAGAAACAGGCCTGCTCCCTGGCGCACTGATGCGCAATGCCGGGTTGGAATTTGTCTGCGGCATGCAGACCTTGCAGGTGGTCAATACCCAAAGCCAGTTCACCAAAGGCCTGTCTGATCGCACCTATGTTGATTTCCCTGTTGCTCACCATGACGGTAATTATACTGCCGATGAGGAAACCCTGAACAGGCTTGAAGGCGAAAACAGGGTTGCCTTCCGTTACGTGACCAACCCGAATGGCAGCAGCAGGAACATTGCCGGCATTCTGAATGAAAAAGGCAACGTCCTTGGTTTGATGCCACACCCCGAACGCGTCATTTCTCCCGTTCTCGGCGGTGAGGACGGAGCTGCGTTTTTTGCTACTGCACTTAAAGAATTTGGATGATCTGTGATGACCACCATCACCCCTGATATTATTAAAGACCATGGCCTGACGTCAGATGAGTATGAGCGGATCAAGGGCCATATGGGCCGGGAGCCGAACCTGCTGGAGCTTGGCATCTTTTCGGTCATGTGGTCCGAGCATTGCTCCTATAAATCCTCCAGGCGACATCTGGCGAAACTGCCGACAAAGGCTGCGCATGTGATCTGCGGACCGGGTGAGAATGCCGGTGTGATTGACATTGGCGATGGTCCGGATGGGGTGAAACTGGCGGCTATTTTCAAGATGGAAAGCCATAACCACCCCTCTTTCATTGAACCTTATCAGGGAGCCGCAACTGGTGTTGGCGGCATCATGCGCGATGTGTTCACCATGGGGGCACGGCCTGTGGCGAATATGAATGCCTTGCGTTTCGGGGAGATTGACCATCCGAAAACACGCCACTTACTGTCCGGCGTCGTTGCCGGGATAGGCGGCTATGGCAACTGTATGGGTGTGCCGACAGTTGGTGGTGAGACGAATTTCGATGCCGGGTATAATGGCAACATCCTCGTCAACGCCATGTGTGTCGGCCTCGCCGAGCAACACCGGATTTTCTATTCGGCAGCCAGAGGCGCTGGTAATCCGGTTGTTTACGTAGGAGCAAAAACTGGGCGTGATGGTATTCACGGCGCGACCATGGCCTCTGCCGAGTTTGATGATGCTTCCGAGGAGAAACGTCCAACCGTCCAGGTTGGTGATCCGTTTACCGAGAAACTGCTGCTTGAAGCCTGTCTTGAGCTGATGGCAGAAGATGCGATCATCGCTATTCAGGACATGGGCGCGGCTGGTCTCACCTCTTCCTCTGTGGAAATGGCAGCAAAAGGCGGCGGCGGTTTCGACATGGATCTCGACAAGGTGCCACAGCGCGAGACTGGCATGACAGCCTATGAGATGATGCTGTCGGAAAGCCAGGAACGGATGCTGATGGTGATCAAACCGGAAGCAGAAGCCAAAGCCAAAGCGATCTTCGACAAATGGGGCCTCGACTTCGCAGTGATCGGCCAAACAACAGATACGGGGAGACTGGTCATCCGGCATTTAGCGGAAATACAGGCAGACATGCCTGTGCCACCGCTGGCCGATGACGCGCCGAACTATGATCGTCCCTATACCGAGCCTGCCAAGCCGGAACCGCTGACTGACCCTCGCGTCACCATTCAAGAAGCGCTGATTGTGCTCACCGCTGAAAAGAGCGCCGAGGAAATGGGTACGCTGGCAGAAGCACTGATTGACGAGAAACTGAGCGGGATGGCGTCCGTGGAAGCTGCCGGCTGGTCTGCGACCCATGGCAAGGCAGAGCTTTATGTGCGCCTTGATACTAACGCCGGTGCCGACGCTATTGCGGACCTGACAAAGGCCGCAGAGAACCTAGCCGAAACAGGCATGGTGGCTGAGGCCAGCGCTGATCTGAACACGCAGGAGGTTTCCCTGGCTGACCAACCGGGTGGCGATACCATGCTTGTGGCGCTGGCGAACCTTCTGGGCACACCGGACCTTTGCTCACGTTCCTGGATCTGGTCGCAATATGACCACACCGTGATGGGCGACACAGTTGTGCCGCCGGGCGGAAACGCCGCTGTTGTGCGCGTACACGACACAACGAAAGCACTTGCCATCTCGACTGATGTGACCCCGCGCTATTGCAAGGCGGCGCCACATGAAGGCGGCAAACAGGCGGTCGCGGAAACATGGAGAAATCTGTGTGCAGCGGGCGCAGAGCCTCTTGCTATTACCAACTGCCTGAATTTCGGTAACCCGGAGCGTCCTGAAATCATGGCGCAGTTTGTCGGCTGTATCGAAGGCATGGCGGAAGCCTGTGAAGCACTGTCCTACCCCGTCATCTCCGGCAATGTCTCGCTTTATAATGAGACCAACGGTCAGGCGATCCCGCCGACGCCGGCCATTGGCGGCGTTGGTCTGATTGAGCATGTTCAGCACACTACGCGCAACGACACGGCAAATGCCGGTGATACGCTGGTAGCACTTGGCATTACCCGTGGCTGGCTGGGACAATCACTCTATATGCGCGACCTTTTTGGCATCGTGGACGGGGCACCGCCAGTGGTGGACCTGAAAGCAGAACGCGATGCTGGAGAGTTCGTACGCAAGATCATTCAGGACGGCCTGCCGACAGCGGTGACAGACGTGGCAGATGGCGGTCTTCTGGTCGCTGCCGCCGAAATGGCGATGGGCGCTGGTCTTGGCCTGATGCTGACAACGCCGGTCAAGGAACGTCAGGCGGCATACTGGTTCGGCGAAGACCAGGGGCGCTACCTCGTTTCCGTACCAACAGATGCAGCAGATAACCTGATCTTGAAAGCCTCGATGGCTGGCATTCAGGCCACCAAACTCGGCATGTTTGGTGGTGAGGACGTTGTTCTTGATGATGAGGACATGATCAGCCTCATCGACCTCGTTGATATTCATCAGGGTACTTTGCCCGCGCTCATGACCCCGAATAAGGAGACTACCCTCATGCCCATGGCCCAGGAAGACATCAAATCCATGATCCTTGAAGCCCTGCCAGATGCAGAGGTCGAGATCGAGGACCTTGCCGGGGATGGCGACCACTACAAGGCGCGGATAATTTCCACTGCCTTCAACGGCAAGTCCCGCGTGGCCCAGCATCAACTGGTCTACAAGGCCCTGAAAGGCAAGATGGGTGGCGAACTGCACGCCCTTGCGCTGGAGACTGTGGCGAAAGATTGAAGCCTACGGATAAAGCCAGGACTGCTGCCAGCCTTCCGGATTGCTTGTGAAAAGCAGACGGTCATGCAGGCGGAATGGTCGGTTGACCCAGAACTCTATCGTCTGGGGGCGTACAATCCAGCCAATCCAGTTTTCCGGTCTTGGCACTGGTTTATCTTCATAGATTTCTTCGTAATCCGCGACCCGCTGACGCAGGATTTCGCGATCTTCCAGTGGGCGGGACTGGAATGAAGCCCAGGCGCCAATCTGTGAGCCACGCGCGCGTTCCGCGAAGTAATTGTCGCATTCACTATTGCTGAGCGCTTCCACCTGACCCCGGATGCGCACCTGACGCCGGATCGACTTCCAGTGGAAGCACAGGGCTGCTTGCGGGTTGGCTTGCAACTCTTCACCCTTCGCACTCTCGCTATTGGAATAAAAGGAGAAGCCACTGGCGCTGACATCTTTCAGCAGGACGACGCGCACATCCGGCAAGCCACTTGTATCGGCGGTGGCGAGGGACATGGCATTGGCATCGTTCACTTCATGCTTTCGGGCCAGTTGGAACCAGCTAATAAAAAGCTCGATGGGATCGCCAGACGTGAAGACCTCCCCCTGATCTTCAGCCACGTTGAAAGCCTCTTTACCGGACTTATATTCCTTCGCGCTCGGGGTTTTGGGGATCAAACCGTCATCTGCCATTGGAAATGCCTCCGGAACATGTCTAGTAGTACAAGCAAGTGATTGATATGACACAAACTTATGTCTGATAATACTTTTGGCAAGATGTTTCGCGTGACAACCTGGGGGGAATCCCACGGGCCCGCGATTGGTTGTGTAGTGGATGGCTGCCCACCGGGCATCCTGCTGACAGCAGAAATGATTCAGCAGCGCCTAGATGAGCGCCGCCCCGGCACATCGAAATTCGTAACGCAACGGCGTGAGCCTGACGCGGTGAAGATTCTATCGGGTGTGTTTGAAGATGACCGCACAGACGGCCAGCGCACAACC
The DNA here is from genome assembly GCA_022763145.1 of Aquisalinus sp. GTDB lineage: Bacteria > Pseudomonadota > Alphaproteobacteria > Caulobacterales > Parvularculaceae > Aquisalinus. The sequence continues at coordinate 5,368 of JALEGM010000107.1, forward strand.
GGCACGCCCATCTGTCTGATGATCGAGAATGTGGACCAACGCTCGAAAGACTATTCCGACATACGTGACAAATACCGACCGGGGCATGCGGACTATACCTATGATGCCAAATACGGCATCCGCGATTATCGTGGTGGCGGGCGCTCCTCTGCGCGCGAGACGGCATCCCGGGTTGCGGCTGGTGCTGTGGCGCTGGAAGTACTGCGATCGCTCTATGGCGACACGGTCAGAGTTCATGCTGGCATGGTGCAAATGGGCACGCATCATATCGACCGAGGGCGGATCAACTGGGCTGGTGTCAGTCAAAACCCATTCTGGTGTCCTGACCCAGAGGCAGCCAAAAACTGGGAAGAAATCCTTGATAAAGCTCGGAAAGATGGC
>JALEGM010000108.1 GCA_022763145.1 Aquisalinus sp.
ACGAGTTGTTTGTACCGCTGGCGGATCAGTTGCAGATTTTCAACGTCTTCCGCTATCTGACATTCAGAACCGGCGGGGCGGTGATGACGGCTCTGTTAATCTGCTTTGTGATTGGGCCATCGCTGATCGAGTGGATGCGCAAGAAGCAGGGCAAGGGGCAGCCGATACGGGAAGACGGGCCGAAAAGCCATATCGTGGAAAAGAAGGGCACGCCGACCATGGGCGGGGTGATGATTCTCATCAGCCTGATTGTCTCGGTGCTGCTATGGGCGCGGCTTGATAATCCTTATGTCTGGGTGGTTCTGGGCGTGACGGCAGCGTTCGGTTTACTCGGCTTCCTTGATGACTATCTGAAAGTGACCAAGCAGAATACGGCGGGTGTTGTCGGACGCGGCAAATTGATCTTTCAGTTTGCGGTTGCGCTGTTCGCGGCCTGGGTCTGTGTGCGTGTGCTGGGCACAGCAGCGGAGACAGTGGACCTTCCGAAGAATATCGAGACTTCCGTGCCGTTGCCGTTCTTCAAGGACTGGTTCCTGCCGCTTGGAATCTTTTTTATTCCGTTTGCGGCCTTCGTGATTGTGGGCGCGTCCAACACGGTCAACCTGACAGATGGCCTCGACGGATTGGCGATTGTGCCGGTGATGATTGCGGCGGCAAGTTACCTCCTGATTTCCTATCTGACCGGGAATGCCATTTATGCGGATTATCTGCAAATCGTGTTCGTGCCTGGGGCCGGGGAACTGGCAATTATCTGCGGGGCGATCATCGGGGCCGGGCTCGGCTTCCTCTGGTTCAATGCCCCGCCAGCAATGATCTTTATGGGCGACACAGGCTCATTGTCCCTTGGCGGCGCGATTGGCTCCGTGGCGGTGGCGGCAAAGCATGAAATCGTGTTGGCGATCATCGGCGGCCTGTTCGTGCTGGAAGGCCTGTCCGTGATGATCCAGGTCGCGTCCTTCAAGCTGACCGGCAAGCGCGTCTTCCGCATGGCCCCAATCCATCATCACTTTGAGCAGATGGGCTGGAAAGAACCAACCATCGTCATCCGCTTCTGGATCATCGCCGTGATCCTCGCCCTGATCGGTCTGAGTACGCTGAAATTGCGGTAGGCGGGGTAAGGCCTAGTGGCTTTGTTGACACCAAAAGTCGCTATTTGACTTTCAAGTCTTTGAGGCTGCAATATACTGCAGGGCAGACATTAGCTCTGCAGTTTAGAACGCCATTGGTGAGACGCTCAGCAGGTTAGCTTCTACTAGTTACGAGATGTCTGGATTTGAGCGTCATTAAAGTTTATCGAGATGTACAGTGTTAGGGGAAGTTGAACCATGTTCTATGTTTTACGCACCGTCGGTAGCATTATTGGGGCGATTGCCCTTGCAGGCGCTCTAACCGTCGTAAAGGCTCAACCTTCTAAAGTTCAGGCAGAGGTGGCAGATTATTATGCCGGCGCCTGGGTCATTAGCGATGAAGAGGGCAATATAATCTGCACCATGACGCTCTCATCTGAAATAGCGGGTTTAATTGCGAATGAAGAGTTTAAGCTTGACGCAGGCACGTGCCCTGAACCGTTAAAAGGCGCGAAACGATGGGAGCTTGCAAAACTACGTGAGATCATTGTCTGGAAAGGTTTCGCAAACCGACTTCTGACGATTGAAGACTATGACCGCGACGGCCTGTTTCAGGGCTTCACAAAAGACAAGCAGGCCGTACTTGTAAGACCGCAATCGGAAGCAGCGATCGCATTTGCCAGAGGCGAACAAGCGATCCAGACTCAGGGGCCGGACTTCTTGACGCCTGCTGACTATCAAGGAATCTGGGAGGTGCGCCGTGTAAAGGATAATGCCAAATGTCGGATTGTCCTTTTGCCTCCAGCTGATGAATGGACTGATCCCGCGATTACAGCGGGTGCAAATTGCCCTGGGCGTCTTAAGCGTAACGTCGCTTGGACCAGCCAGGCAGGTCAGTTAATTCTATTCAGTCCGCGCGGACAGGAATTCTCAGGCCGTATAAAAGGCAAAAATCCACTCTTCATACGCGGTCGCACAGCTGGAGAGAACTCGCGCGAATGGGAGTTAACACAAGTCTCCAATACGGTCCCCGCGAGCGCACTGGCGCCACAACCAACAACCCCAAGTCCTATTGGTGAGTGGATTTTTGCGGACAGTACAAACAATCGATGCATCATTACCTTTAGCGAAGATGGGGCGCTCAGCGGTACGCGCAATTTTGATTGTCCTGCAGGATCAGGTTTCTGGCGTACCTGGCGGCTTGAGGGTGAACGGCTGATTATCCTCGGCACGCTGGACAGTGTCTTCTTCAGCGGCGATCTAATGCCAGATGGTCGCTGGGTAAATCGTGACGACCGAAACGAATATCTCGTCAGACCGTAGAACACTACTGCGATCGTCAAACGCCCCATGATTATTTGGGGCGGGTGAATCTAAACACTGTATAGCGCCTTTACCGCTATTTCTTTGCATGTTCGCGGAATGATACTGCTATTTGTATCATGCCTTGGTAGATTAACTCAAAGCCAGTTTCGTAATTTTGGTTTCTTGCTGGAAGTGGATTGAGATTGTCGGTCCATGCCGCATCCACGTCTATATCGAACTTACACTCATTCTTTGCATAAGGGTCAGTGTTTTCGCTTTCGATTAAAGTAAGGCGCAAGTCATTATCGGGCGCATCAGGCATCTGTAGTTTCGGCTGAATATCATAATACTCGAGCTCTTCTTTGATTATCTGTTTCGCATCATCATACATGTAATTACACATGCCTTCAGTATCATGGCCGCCATTTTCGGGGCCGTTATTTTGGAACGTGACGCTATACCGTAATGGATAGGTTGTGTGTCCGGCACTATAGGTGTCGGCAAAATTGCTGATAAACTCAGCGCCGCTCACAGCATCTGCGCAGAAAATTTTCCGCTCAACATTCATCTCTGCAAAGCCATGGGTTTCAAATGCATATCCATCAGGCCCAAATGCCCAAGATGCGCCAGATACATCTTCTGCGGTTGATTTAATCATTATGTATGAGAGGCCAGAAACTTTAATATCCAGGGTTTCTAAGGGGTAGGACAGGCCTTCTACAAAAATATCACCATCATTGCCCTGGCTGGCCAGGCGAATACTGAAAGCAGGGTCGTATTGATACCCCTCGTGATCCGTGTAGCGCGCATCAAAGATTTCGTATTCTGGGGCCTCTGAATCTGGAGCAACGCCGCAGGCCTCTAATAGCGGCACAAATCTCTCATCAGGCGTAATATACGTGAGCTGTTTGTAGAAAGCGTCTTCGGCCCCATTGCCTCTGGTGAACGCCCCCGTAAA
>JALEGM010000109.1 GCA_022763145.1 Aquisalinus sp.
ATGGTGCCACAGCGAAGGCGTTAGAACCGATAGCGCCGCCAGGCACATCATCTGTCAGGAAAGAGGCGAGTTCTTTTTCTGAGACATCATATTGGGGTGTATCCTTGAACAACTCCTGCAATTCATCGTCCAGGCCGAAAAAGAATGGTGTGCGCAGGAAGAAACCCGCCACGATGTCCTTGCCTGTAACCGGCATCAGTTCTGCTTTTACGGCGTCAGGGTTTTCTGCGGCCCACAGATTGATACCATCAGCATAGGCTTCGATCAGGGCGCGTGTTGCTGGCTTCAGGTCAGTTTCATATTTCGCACCGACAACTTCATCCGCTTTCAGGAGCTGGACGAGATAGTCAGTGACGGCACCATCCTGCCCATTGTACTTCGCCAGAACGCCTTTCCGGAACATCAGGGTTTCCTGAATAGTGGCCCAATCATCTTCTGCATGGGCATAGGCGAGGCCGAATGCTGCGTCGGGGTCGTCAGCACCGAAAATGTGAGGCACGCCCCATCTATCGCGCACTATACGGACATCATAAGCTGTTGCTTTGTTCTTGTAGGCCGACATATCCGGCATTTTGGTTTGTGGTGTCCAAAGCCAAGCTCCTACAGCGAAGATGCCGACAACGATAAGCGCGAGCAGTGCGAACAAGAACTTCTTCATGTGATTTCCCCTCTATGAAGTCGGGATCATAGGCTGTGAAGCCACAGGTGCAAGAAAAGTCAGCGGTTGGGGTTGTGTTTTCAGAATGATGGTTCTAACTGTTCAGAACAGTCATTCTGAATGAACCAATAATGCCCCAAACCGACTTAGACCGTTTCACCGTAGTAGAGCAGGCAACTGATCTTTTCTGGAAGAAAGGGTATGCCGAAACGTCTGTCGAGGACATTGTACAGGCTACCGGCCTCAACCGATATGCGTTGTATAATCGCTTTGGCGGCAAGCGGGAGATGTTGCTGGAAGCTCTGGCAGGGTACATCGAGCAGCGGCGCGCTGCCTTTATGGCGCAGTTTCAGGATGCTTCAATGCGTCCCCTTCAGGCCATCCGGCATATGTTCACGGGCTTTATCGAAGAGGTGATTCAGACCGGTAATGGCTGTCTGATGTGCAATGCCGTTAGTGAGATTGCGCCGAAAGACCCGGAAATTGCTGAAGTCTGTCGGGGGTATCAAGAACAGTTTGTGGCGATGCTCACACCTGTTCTGAAGGATGCACAATCAGCAGGTGAGATGAGACCTGAGTTAGACAGCAGGGCGGCAGCTCATACGCTGATGATTTTTAAAGTGGGTCTCGCGACCATGGTGAAAGCTGGTGCGCAACGCGGGGAGCTGTTGGATGCGCTTGATCTGCAATTGGCTGCGCTAAGCCGCGCGGAAAGAGCAAAAGCGTGGGAACATGAAAGTTAGAATGAAAGTTCTAAAAAGAATTAGGAACATTACCTGTCGAATAAGTGACACCAATTTCGTCTAGGGCATGATGGACCAAAAGGGGCTTTGACTGTGGACACAAGTAAGAATGCGCTGGATCAGTTTGCGATCAACTTGGCAAATTTTGTTATCAAGTTTCGCTGGCTGGTTTTGCTGGTTGTCATAGGCGGCGCGATAACCATTGCAACGAACGCCAGCAAGCTGGAGTTTGCCAGTAATTACAGGGTCTTCTTCTCGTCAGAAAACCCGGAGTTGCAGGCGTTTGAGAGTTTCCAGACCACCTATGTGAAAAATGACAATCTGCTCTTTGTGATCGAGCCGGCGGATGGCGAGGTTTTTACCAACGAAACGCTCGCAGTTGTGCACGAGCTGACAGAAGAGGGCTGGCAAATACCGTTCTCCTCGCGTGTCGATTCCATCACAAACTTTCAGCATACCTATGCGATGGAAGACGACCTGATCGTTGAAGATCTCATCAGTGATCCGGGGCGTATGAGCCAGGCCGAGTTACAGCGGCGGAAGGACATCGCTCTTGCCGAGCCTTTGCTCCGTGATCAGCTACTGACACGCAATGCCAGTGTCACGGCAATTAACATCACGCTCCAGTATCCCGAAATAGAACTTGATGAAGTACCGAATACGGTTGCCTATGCCCGTGACCTGCGGGATCGGTTTGAAGAACAGTACCCTGAGATCGACATTCACCTGTCAGGGGTCTCCATGCTCAACAACGCATTCTCCGAAGCGGGTTTGAGTGATGCCGCCACGCTGATACCCATGATGTTCATTGTGGTGCTGCTCATGACGGCGCTCACCATACGCTCGGTTACTGCCACCCTGTCCGTGCTGGTTGTGATTATCCTGTCGATCATCACAGCGATGGGGATGGCCGGGTTGGTGGGAATGAAGCTGACGCCGCCATCGATATCAGCAATCATCATCATCCTGACGCTGGCGGTGGCGGACTCTATTCATATTCTAATGACCATGCGCACCAGTATGCGGGCAGGGATGCCAAAGCGTGAGGCGCTGGTAGAAGCTGTGCGCGTCAATTTTCTGGCGGTTGCCATCACCTCTTTGACGACCGCGATTGGCTTTGCTGCGTTGAATTTCTCGGACTCGCCGCCGTTTCGAGACCTTGGCAACATATCTGCCATGGGGATTGTTTCTGCATGGTTCCTTTCAGTTACTGTATTGATTGCGCTTGTCAGCCTCGTACCATTCAAACCATCACCGCGCCCGGCGGGCAGTGGTACAAGTTCTATGGTGAAGCTGGCTGATCTTGTCATCGCGCATAGCAAGAAGTGGCTTATTTTCATGGGGCTGACAGCAGCAGCGCTTATCAGCTTTATTCCTACACTGCAGCTTGACGATCAGTGGCGCGAGTATTTTGACCAGCGGATTGAATTTCGCCGCGAAGCTGATCTGGCGATTGAGCATTTCGGCTTTTATGCTGTTGAGTTTTCGATTCCGGCAAGCGAGCCGGGCGGCATTGCAGAGCCGGCCTATCTCAACAGGCTGGAGGCGTTCACCGAGTATCTGCGCCAGCAGGACAATGTGACCCACGTTTATTCGGTGACAGACATCATCAAGCGGTTGAATAAAAATCTTAATCGGGATGACCCTGACTTTTTCCGGATACCGGAAGATCGTGAACTGGCAGCGCAGTATCTGTTGTTGTACGAATTGTCTCTGCCATATGGTCTTGATCTCAATGATCGGATCAATATCGATAAATCTGCGACGCGCCTGACTGTGACGTTGAGCGGCTACACCTCGACGGCTGCGACCAAGGAGTTTCTGGGGTTGGCCAAGGCGTGGCTTGAAGAAAACGCACCAGACATGCAGGCACCACCCACAAGCCCGCAAGTGATGTTCACCTATATTGCTGACCGTAACATGGAGAGCATGGTCAGCGGGACAATCGTGGCGATCATTGCCATCTCGCTCATCATGATGATTGCCTTGCGCAGCTTTTCGATGGGACTTTTATCCCTGATACCGAACGCGCTGCCGATCCTGGCTGCCTTCGGTGCCTGGGCTTTGCTTGTCGGGTTTGTCGGCTTTTCTGTGGCGGCGGTGGCCGCTGTATCACTCGGGATCGTGGTCGATGACACGGTTCACTTTCTGACGAAATATATCCGGGCCAGACGCGAGCGTGACCTCTCCGTAGAGGACTCAATTCGCTTTGCCTTTGACACAGTGGGGCTCGCGCTGGTGGTGAATACCATCATCCTTGCCTGCGGCTTTGCCGTGCTGATGTTCTCATCATTCAAGATCAATGCAGAAATGGGTTTGTTGACGACGCTGTCGATCATTTTTGCCCTGATCCTCGACTTTTTCTTTTTGCCGCCGTTGCTCATGCTGTTGGGTCGCGACAAAAAATCACCGCAGACAAGTTCTTAAAGGAGGCTGTTCTCATGGCTTTTAGATATTCATTCCGTTCACCCCACGCGACCCTTGCAGCCTTATTGCTGCTTGGTGTTGCAGGTCTTGGGGCTGCTGCCGTTCTTTCGCCTGCAAATGCGCAGGAGGAGGTTTCCGAAGTGGCAGCGGCTGAGTTCGCCAATGACCCGGAAGCGCGTGGCACAACGCCGGAAGCCCATAAAGGCTATGACATCGCGGCGCGTAGTGATCGTACTGACCATGGCTATGGTGATAGCCGCGTAAGTTTCACCATGATCCTGCGCAACGCTGCCGGGCAGGAGACCACGCGCGATGTAAACATCACGACACTTGAGAAAGCCGATGAGAGCGTTGGTGATAAGTCCTTGGTAATTTTTGAAACACCTGCCGATGTGCGTGGTACGGCGCTATTGTCTCATGCGAAAATTCTGGAGCCTGATGATCAATGGCTTTATTTGCCAGCTCTCAAGCGTGAAAAGCGGATCGCCTCTGCCAACAAGTCCGGGCCATTTGTCGGGTCTGAATTTGCTTTCGAGGACTTCACCACGCAGGAACTCAACAAGTTCACCTATAAGTATATCAGTGAAGGTGAACTTGACGGCATGGCGGTGGATATTATTGAGCGCTATCCGCGTTACGAGAATTCTGGTTACACGCGGCAGGTCTCCTATACGGATCAGGAAATTTTTCAGGTGCGCAAAGTGGAGTTCTATGATCGGCGTGACGCACTGTTGAAAACCCTGACACTGGATGATTACCGTCAGTATGAAAATGGTGTTTACCGCGCCCACAAGTTCACGATGGTGAATCACCAGACTAATAAGGAAACTGATCTTGTTTATGAGGATTATGAGTTCGGGCTTGATCTTGATGAGAATGATTTCGTCAAGGGCGTCCTGAGACGTATTCGCTAAGCTAATTCAACTCTCTAATTTCGGACCAGTCTTATGCTGTGTAAGAATATTGCCATTGCCTCGACACTTCTGACTGCCTTTTCAGGCATAGCTTCCGCTGGCGAGTGGGAGACCACAACAGAGATTGGTGTTGAAGCACGCATCTTCCTGAATGACCCGATATTTCCAGGGCAGTCAGACGATACAGTGCAGCCATCACTGACCTTTCAGTCGGATATTCGCTGGCGCAGTGACGACGGCAAACATGAGTTTGTTTTTGTACCGTATGTCAGGGCTGATGCCGTTGACGAGCAGCGCACGCGGGCAGATCTACGCGAAGGTTATTATCGCTATGTCAGTGATGGAGACTGGAGCGTTCTGGCCGGTGTTGCCAAAGTATTCTGGGGGACGACGGAGTCGCGCCATCTCGTTGATATCATCAACCAGACTGATGCGGTCGAAGATATTGACGAGGAAGATAAGCTGGGTCAGCCCATGCTCATGTTGTCCTGGCTCAAGGATTGGGGGCAGTTGGATTTCTTTGTGCTCCCATATTTCCGTGACCGGACATTCCCCGGCATCGAGGGGCGGCTGCGGACACCGCTGGTGGTGAATGAAGAAGAGGTCTTTTTCAGTGATGACGACAAGCGCGATGTCATTGATTACGCCGTGCGGTATTCCCATTATTTTGGCGACTGGGATGTTGGCTTGTCACTGTTCAATGGTGTTGCGCGCGAGCCGAGATTTGTAACACCTGTGGTGCCTTCCGCGACACCTGAGTTCTTTCAACTCTATGATAGAATTACGCAGGCAGGTCTCGATTTACAGTACACCAAGGATGCCTGGTTATGGAAATTTGAGGGCATCGTCCGAGAAGGGCAGGGTGAGACGTATACTGCAGCTGTCGCTGGCTTTGAGTATACACTCTATCAGATTTTTGAAAAACCGTGGGATCTCGGCTTGCTGGGGGAGTATCTCTATGATGGCCGCGATGAAGATATTACTCTTGTTGAGCAAGGGGTGACAACGGCGGCGCCTTTTACCGCATTTGAAAATGATGTATTTGCCGGCGCGAGACTTGCTCTCAACGATACACAAGATACGTCCATTCTTGCCGGGGCGATTGTAGATGCTGAAGACTCCTCTACGGCGGTATTTCTGGAAGCTGAGCGCCGTCTGGGGCAAAGCTGGACTCTGGAGCTGGAAAGCAGGCTATTTCTCAATGTGGATGAAGAAAATATCTTTGCCGCCTTTGAAGAAGATGACTTCCTGAATATTCGCCTCGCCAAATATTTCTAATGGGTGGCGCTTGCTAAACCCGGGGTGGAGAATCTCGCTCTGTTCGCTATACCTGATAGATGAGGAAGCCTGATCAGGAGTAGCCCCCATGTCCTTGCATATTCTCGTTACCGGCGGTGCCGGGTATATTGGTAGCCATGTCTGTGTTGCCTTACTGGAGGGCGGGTATCAGGTTACTGTCATTGACAATTTCAGTAATTCGCACCCGGAGGCTCTGGAACGAGTTGGTAAGCTGGGTGGTGGTGCGGTCACTCTGATTGAGGCTGATTTGGCAGATGAAGGTAGCATTGACTTTA
>JALEGM010000110.1 GCA_022763145.1 Aquisalinus sp.
CGATCTTTATCGTGATGTTTTGGCTTCGAGGCTGGCAACACGGCTGGAACTCGCCGAAAGACGCAACATAAAAAAGCATGTTGCAGATTTGGAATTGGGCCTTGGTCAATCTGTTAATGCTGCAGGCATTTATGCTGAATTTCTGGATATTGCAGGTGACGAGGCGGCACGACAGAAGCCCAGATTTCCTGGTTCGATGGAAGCTTCTTATGTGCTGCTGGTGCAAGCGGCGATGGATAGCTTTGCTGAAGCCCTGCCACCAGTCCATGATGAAGATATTACATCAGGGTCAGAGAGCGAGAAACTCCAGGCCGCAACAGATCTGGCCAAATTGGGGGGGTACTATGCGGCACAAGATGGCGGAAATTATGCCGCCGCTGGCTTGCTCTCAGCTGCCTATCGGACCCGTTTGACCTTACTTGGCCCTGCGCATCCGGATACACTGCATACTGCGTTGCTACTAGGGCCAATCTATCAGGATATTCAGCGACACAAGGAAGCGGAAGAGCTCTATCTGTCTGCATTCCATGCGCAAGAGCGTGCACGTGGTTCCAACAACCCTGATCTCAGTCTGTATATTCGGTTGCTCGCAGACGTTTATAAAAAGCAGGGCCGTTTCACTGAAGCTGAGGCGCTAAACACGCATATCCAGCGCCTGTTCAAGGATGCTTTTGGTGCGAGACGGTATGTAACGAACAAGCTGCGTGATCGACGCATGGACATTAATCGTCCGGTTTCAGCGGCCTTCCCGCTGTCTGATGAGTATATCCCGGATGATCTGGTAAAGGCTGAAGGTTTTGACGTTCCACTGAGTAAGAATTCTGATCTTGCTGAAATGTCGGTTCGAATGGCAACGGAACTTGATGAAGACAACGATGTTGGCCTTCCTGTTGCGCTGGCAGCTCTGATTAAGGCCTGTCAAACGTCGGATAATGAAATGCTAACCTTGCGTTCCGGGTATCGCTCCTTCTCAACCCAGAAGGATTTATATGGCCGAATTGGATATCGAGGCACGGTTACACAGCCTGGCATGTCTGAGCACCAACTCGGTTTGGCGGTTGATATCGACGTGAACCGTCGCCTCATGCGACAAACAGACCGAGCTTATCAATGCTTTGAAGAGAATGCCTGGCGGCACGGCTTCATCCTCTCTTACCCACCAGGGAATAACTACTTGCCTGGGGAAGATACGTATGAACCTTGGCACTGGCGCTATGTAGGCAAGCGAACCGCCCTTCTCTATCGCGAAGCAGGACCTATCAATAAGCCGCAGGAATTCCTTGCTGCCCTTCCTTGTTACGAAGAGCGTGCCATGGCTGGCATATGGTCCATTGCTGAAGAGCAGGATGTTTGCCTTGAAGGGGTAAATGTTAACGTTTCAGCGTCTACCGATCCTGTATCTTTGAAAACGGGCGAGAATATTTACTACGATAATAATTCTGTTGTGCCGTCCGATTAGTTCGGGCAGAATTTTCTTCGGGTAATTATGCCACCTCATGCGGGTCGGCAGGATGGGGACCGTGCAGAGCGCATTCCGGGCAACAATTATTTACGCAGCACTATCTGAGGCAGACCGGGATCCTGCTTACCCAAATCTGCTTTCGGAACACCAGTATCGTGTGTTGTCAGCAGAAAGCAGAAGTGAAAAATCTGAAGCAGATGTTCTACTGATTGATTGTCGGCAGATTGATCGTTGCCGTGACATTGATGAAATTGCCATTCGCGACCTTAAACAGCACTATCCTAATAGTACTGTGATGTTGATTACGTCACCGGAGTGCGCTGGCGATACGCGTTTTCAACTGAAGAAATACGGTACTCTATGCGCATCTGGTGACAAGCCGGAGTTAATCCTGCCCCGGATCAACATGCTGCTTGAAAATCTGTCACTCGCTGACGAGTGTGGTAACAGATTGAAGACAATGGCCAGCCTCAACAGGCATGGTAAGGCGCAAAGCCCCCTTCATGCAGATACGAAGCCTGTGCGCGTTCTCGTCACTGGACCTGCGTCAGTCGTACTGATGCGTGTGATGACATCACTTGAACAGGATCACTTTGAAGTAACAGCCGCCATATCCGTACCACAGACGACGCGCTATCTTGAGACACATTCATTTGACGCTCTGGTGATTGTACCAGGTGGCAAGGGCAAAATTTACTCATCTCTGATCCGTCTTCTACGACGTAATGACAGAACTGACTCACTTCCGATAATTGTTTTTTCGGGCATCAATCTTCACGGCTCTGGTCAGCCTGCGTATCATTATCTGAAACAGGGTGCTGACACTGTCTTGCCGGAAAATGACATCGAAACATCAATGTTGCCAGAAGTTCGGTCATTTGCTCGCCGAAATCGGCTGACAAAGAGCATGCGCCAATTCTTGCGGCAATCTGTGCATAGCGACACACGTGCCAGCCAGTTAATTTGTGAGACCGAGTTTTTTGAGCATCATTTGGGACGCCAATGTGCGACTAGCCGGGATAGCACACGCAGCTTGTGTCTTTCTGCATTTCGTCTGCGTGCGCAGGGAGAACAGGTCCCTGCACGCCAGACCTGTAAACAGGCCCTCTCCTACATCGACATGGTCATTAAAGACACCGATCTTGTAACCGTTATCAGCGACAATCTGGTACTATTGTCGCAGCCTGCAACATCTATTGTGGATGCTCAAGAGACTGGACAGAAAATTGTCAGCTTGCTGCAAGAGATACGATTTCAGAGTAATTTCGCCGGCAAGGCTTATGAGGACCTTTTCGTAGACGCTAGTACGGTTAGGTATCGTCTGGATGAAGCGCCGGAGGAAATGATTGCACGGGCGCTCAATACGCTTGAGAAATCCACCCGACCAATTCCGGAAAAACCGACGCCACGGCTGACGGTTGTTCACTGATATCGAACTACTCGTTCTCGGCAATATCAATCAGTAACATAAGAATTTTGCGGCAGCCTTTCAGGCGCTGTTTTTCTCCGGGCCACGCCTGCTTAAACACGAGTGTCTGATCCGGGCGCAACTTCACGTCGTATGGCGATGAGGCAATGAATTCTACCAGTCCTGCCGGATTGGCAAACTCGTTGTTTCGGAAGCTGACCACAGCTCCTTTCGGACCAGCATCTATTTTGGCGACGCCCGCACGACGACAAAGCGACTTGATAGCTACAATTTCGAGCAAATGCTCCACTTCTGCCGGCAGGTCACCAAACCGATCAATAAGCTCTGCGCCGAAGGCATCCAGTTCGTCCTGCTCGGTCAGATTTGAGAGGCGACGATACAGGGACATTCTGAGATCAAGGTCTTCAACATATGTATCCGGGATCAAGACAGCTGCACCAATGTTGATTTGCGGTGACCAGGTTTCTTCCAGCGCACCGCCTTCGCGGAAAGAGGCAACCGCTTCCTCCAACATGTGCTGATAAAGTTCGACACCGACTTCCTTGATGTTACCAGATTGCTCTTCACCAAGAAGATTACCTGCGCCGCGAATATCCAAGTCGTGCGAAGCGAGAGTGAAGCCGGCACCAAGTGTGTCGAGCGATTGCAGGACTTTGAGGCGTCGCTCTGCCCCGGCTGTCATTTTTTTGCGTGCCGAAGTGGTTAGATAGGCATAAGCTCTTGCCTTGGAGCGCCCTACCCGTCCTCTGATCTGATAAAGTTGCGCTAGGCCAAACATGTCCGCACGGTGAACGATCAGCGTATTGGCGCTCGGTACATCAATCCCGGACTCAATAATTGTGGTAGCGACGAGAACATCAAATTTGCCATCATAAAAAGCATTCATGATGTCTTCGAGTTCACCTGCAGCCATCTGCCCGTGTGCAACTTTAAACTTCACTTCTGGTACCTGCTCAGTCAGAAATTCAGAAATAAAATTCAAATCAGCAATTCGTGGCGCCACGAAGAAGCTTTGCCCGCCACGATAATGCTCGCGCAAAAGCGTTTCTCGAGCGACGACAGGATCAAATGGACCAATACTTGTTCTGACGGCCAGTCTGTCTACGGGTGGTGTTGCAATGAGCGACAGGTCTCGGATGCCGCTCATCGAGAGCTGAAGCGTCCGTGGGATAGGCGTTGCCGTAAGGGTCAGCACATGGGTGTCAGCTCTGAACTCCTTGAGACGTTCTTTATGCTTCACACCGAAATGCTGCTCTTCATCTACGATAACCAGTCCGAGATTATTGAACTTCGTACTCTTGGACAAAAGCGCATGTGTGCCAATTACAATATCTACCGTGCCATCAAGAATACCCTTGCGGATATCATTAGCATCTTTTGTGGAGACCATGCGCGATAGCTGTTGAACCTGTAGAGGAAAGCCGGCGAAACGTTCTGAAAAGTTCCTGAAATGCTGGCGTACCAAAAGGGTTGTTGGGGCAATAATTGCAACCTGTTGACCACTCATCGCTGCAATAAACGCTGCCCGCAGAGCAACTTCAGTTTTGCCGAATCCGACATCTCCACAGACTAGCCTGTCCATGGGGCGTCCCCTCAAGAGATCATCCAGAACGTCCTGTATAGCGTTTTCCTGATCTTCTGTCTCAGCATACGGAAAACGTGCACAGAACTCATCATAGGCACCTGACGGCGGTGAAAGGCTTTCGGCCTTTTTGGTTTCACGCTGAGCGGCAATCTTAATGAGCTCAGCCGCCATCATCTTGATGCGGTCTTTCAGACGTGCCTTGCGATTTTGCCAGCCCGCGCCTCCCAACCTGTCAAGTTGGGCGTTTGGATCATCAGAGCCGAACCTGGATAACAGCTCAATATTCTCAACCGGCAAATAAAGCTTGTCACCGCCTGCATAAACCAAGTTGAGACAGTCATGTGGGGCACCGCCGACATCGACTGTGTGTAACCCTTCGTACCGGGCAATCCCGTGATCCACATGCACCACAAGATCACCGATGGACAGGGATGATGCTTCAGTCAGGAAATTGTCGGCTCGCTTTTTCGAGCGCCGCCTGACCAGACGGTCCCCGAGGATGTCCTGCTCGGCAATGACAGCAAGGTTATCCGTCTCAAACCCATATTCGATGCCAAGTGCAACGAGCGCAGCACTCTCTTTTGCTTCAGCTAAGGCCTCTCGCCATTTCACGACACTTGGCGAAAGGGGGATATGGTGATCACGCATCACCGTGCCCATGCGATCAGCTGATCCCTCGGTCCAGCCAGCAATGATGACTTTTTTGCCCGAATCCTGAAGCGACTTGATGTGCTGATTTACGGCATCAAAAACATTGAGATTACCTGCGCTGCGTTCTGCTGCGAAGCTGCGCCCCTGACGGGCCCCGAAATCAAATGAGCGGGTTTGTTCAG
>JALEGM010000111.1 GCA_022763145.1 Aquisalinus sp.
AGAGAAGTATAGAGGTTTGTGTGAACCAGCTGGACAGATATATCTTCGCGCAAAGCCTGAAGCCACTCATCCTGATGACTGCTTGTGTGACGGCGATTGTCTGGTTGACGCAGATATTGCAAAAATCAGATATTATGGTCGAAGATGGTGGCAGTTTCGTTGCCTTTGCCAGGGTTTCTTTATTGATTATCCCGAACCTTCTCTCAGTCATTACACCGTTTACTGTTTTTGCGGCGACGATCTATACCCTGAACAGATTGAAGACAGATAGTGAACTGCCAGTCATGTCTGCGACTGGTGCGAGTACATTGCGTGTTGCCCGCCCTCTCTTGCTGCTGGCGCTCATCGGTACAGCCTTCACTTTTTATCTAAATCTTGACCTGATGCCGAAAAGCTATCGGCAGCTTAAGCAGACGGTTTATGAAGTGCGTACAGATATCGCTCACTCGCTGGTGCAAAGTGGCGTTTTTACAACCGTCAGCACGGGCCTGATGATCTATGCCGAAGAAGTAAGGCCTGGTAACCAGTATCTGGGTATTCTTATTCACGACCGCCGCAAGGCTGATGAGCCGGTAACTTACATGGCAGAAAGTGGCCTCTACCGCGATACGGATACCGGTCCACGATTGCATCTGGCGCGCGGTACGATTCAACGAGAAGCGCCGGACATAGAGGGCGTTAATATTGTGAATTTTGATGAGACGGCTGTGGATCTCAGGCCTTATCAAAAGCCGGCTGAGATGGCCTACCTTGAAGAGACAGAGAGATATATTTCCGAGCTGCTAACGCCTGATATGGACAAAGCCTATGATCGTGAGCAGGCAGGCGTATTGGTTGCTGAGGGGCATGCGAGGCTGGCAACACCATTTTATAATCTGCTGTTTGCACTGATTGCCATGGTGGCCTTGCTAAAAGGCGGCTTTAATCGCTTCGGTTATGGACGCCGCATCCTCATAGCAATAGCAGCAGTCCTGTTCTTCCGCGTAACGGGATTTGCCTTGCAGAATGCCGCCGCCGGCTCAGCAGCTTTGAACGCATTGCAATACTTGCTCCCTCTCCTGGGTATTACAGGCTGTCTCATACTGTTGATTGGCAAACCCCGGCTTGGCTTGAGACAAAGTCGGCAATTGCATAAGGGCCTGGAGCTAACATGACGCTTCCCTTGACCATGTACAAATACCTCACCCTGCAGGCAGTCATCGGCATAGTTGGGCTTTTTCTAATACTGTCAGGCTTAATCCTGCTCATCGACTTGATCGAGAGTTTGCGCGAGGTCGAAAAAATCGAAAGCGCGGGCTTTAACTTTGCCCTCAAGCTTACCTTATTGCGTGCGCCAAAACTGGCTTTGACACTTACCCCATTCATATTCCTTTTTGGAACGATGTGGGCTTTTTACCAGCTCAACCGCCGATCAGAGATTGCCGTGATGCGGTCTGCGGGTATGTCGGTTTGGCGTATCATAAGCCCGGTTGCCCTTTTATCATTTTGCCTAGGGGTGATCGTTCTAATATTGCTAGATCCTTTAGCCTCAAGAATGTCGGCGCAGGCTGATACAGAGAAAAACAGTATCCGCGGCAAAAGCACTCAGCTTCTGACGACCGTCGAAGGGGATATCTGGGTGAGACAGCGAACAGGTGATCTTGCTCTAATTCTCCATGCAGAGAAGTACAACTTATCTCAGCGGACGCTCTCTGATGTCACGATCTGGAAACGCGACTTGCAAGGCGTCTTTATTGAACGATGGGACGCTGAAAACGTCTTATTGGAAAATAAACAGTTCGTGCTAGCTGATGCTTATCGCAGTAGGCCCGGCGACACCAAACCCATCCTGGTTGAAGCTGAGACTATCCCCTCTGCATTTGACCTGGAGGATTTGCGGGAAGACATCGCGAAGCCCGACAGCCTTTCTATATGGACCCTCCGCGACTTTACTCAGGTCATTCAAGATGCAGGTTTGCCGATTGTTGCCTATCAATTGAGGTATCATGATCTGATATCTTTACCAATCAAGTTGGTGGCGATGGTACTGATTGCAGCGCTGTTTTCGATGAGGCCGTTAAGAAGTGGCGGAACCTTGCCGTTGATCCTTTCAGGTATCGGTGCAGGATTTGTGCTTTTTATCTCCTCTGAACTTTCCAATGCGACGGCTGAGGCCCAAGTAGCTCCTGTCTGGTTGGCTGCGTGGGCACCAGCTGCGATAGCGGTTCTGTTATCACTCACTATGCTGCTTTACACAGAGGATGGCTGACCCCGTGGGCAGGATTTTTCATAAATCATGCGTATTTGCGAGCGTTCTCACACGCGAGTCACTCTACTGGAGTGGTATGGTACTGCGTTATGCCCTTCTTAAGCCGCTTCCCCGGAAGCTCGCTGCCGTTGCTGCTGCAACGCTGACCACAGCTTCTGCTATAGCCTATGCGCAACTGGCACCTAACCGTGATGAGATCGTCCTGTTTGAAGCTGACATCGTCAATCGGGCGAGTACCGAAAGCCCGATCATCGCAGAAGGGAATGTCAAAGCATATTTCGGGGAACAGTTCCTGACGTCTGACAAGGTCGTTTATAACCCTGCCACAGATATTGTTGTCGCTGTGGGCAACGTATCCATTACTGATACAGATGGTCTTACCTATTTCGCAGATGAAGTCGAGCTTACAGGCGACCTTGCGGACGGGATTGCTACCAATTTTTCAGCTCTATTGGAGAATAATTCCAAGTTGGCTGGCAACACTGTTGTTAAAACTGGCGACGAACGGAACGAGTTATCCCGTGCCGTTTACACCTCATGTGAGGTGTGCACAGAGAGTGGTAACGAGAAACGACCGACCTGGCAGGTTAAGGCACTACGCGTAACGCAAGACAAGGAAAATGAGGTTATCCGGTTTAGAGATGCCCGTCTTGAAGTCCTCGGCGTCCCTGCCCTCTATCTCCCCTACATGCAAATACCTGAACCATCTGTGGAACGACAATCAGGGTTCCTCACTTCTGATTTCGGTACAACCACACAGCAAGGTATTTACCTGGAGATACCTTATTATATCGCTATTTCTGACAATCAGGACGCAACGATTGCGGCCAGATATATGGAGCGACAAGGGGTGCTTTATCGCGGTGAGTATCGTGTGAAAGCAGCTCGGGGTGAAGCCGTTTTGCAAGGTGGGGTGATCGATACTCGGGAGTCTGAAATAGAGGCACGTCTGGATGATATCACTAGGCCCGATGACGAGGGAAACCCTCTATTTGACTCCGAGGGAAACCGTGTTCTCAGAAATAATGCAGATGGCAGATCCGTGCCTGGCACGAGATTTCACTTCTTTGGAGAGGGTGAGTACAGGTTCGCAGAGAACTGGCAGATCGGATTTGATGCTGAGTATGCTTCAGACAAGTTTTATTTACTGACGTATGATGTGCAACCTGAAGGAGATCTCCGTAACGCGCGTGGTGTATTCAGGCCAGATCGCCTTTCAAGTGATATCACCCTTCAACGCCGCACAGAGAACACACTGTTTTCAGCAGAATTTTTGGGCTTCAAAACTTTGCGATTGAATGAAGACAACGATAATGTCGGGCACGGCCTGCCGCGTATCGAGTATAGTGCGAATATGTTTGACACGCCTTTGATTGGTGGGCAGACGAATTTTAATGCAAACTTTATTGCACTGGAAAGAAATGATGGTGTATCCAGCCAACGTGCAACATTAGCCGCGCAATGGGATCGGGTTTTCACTTCGTCGGGCGGTCATCGCTTTAAACTCTATGCCGAATTACGTGGTGACGCCTATAGTTTCAGCCGCCTCGACCGAGGGAGCGAGATTTGTAATGATAACTCTGGAGCCGCTAACTTTGAAACCTGTTTGCAGACCTTTCCAGGTCAAGGGGAGGATCAATCGTCGTCCAAAAGCCGCTTGCTGCCGACAGCCGGTATTGAATGGTCCTATCCGTTGGTGCGCAGAGGACAAAATTCAACTGTTATTATTGAACCGAAAGTTCAGCTAATCACTGCTACTGACGAGGATTTCAACAGTGAGCGATTTGATGCTGACGGCAACCGTTTCCTCTTGCCGGAGATCGTCAACGAAGACTCCCAGTTCTTCCAGTTTGATACAACCAGTCTCTTCGACTGGAATAAGTCATCTGGCTATGATCTCTGGGAGAACGGTAACAGGGCAAATGTTGGCCTAAATGCATCTGCTGTTTTTGACAATGGCCTCACCATGAAGGGCGCTATAGGGCAGCAATTCCGCGATCAGGAGACAACAGCCTATGAGGCTTACTTTCTCTCACCTGGGCTGGGTGCTACTGAATCAGACATAGTTGGAGCTTTCAGCATCGGTAAGCGTGGTATTTTCAATTTTGACAACAGGTTCAGGCTGGATAAGGATGATGCGAGTATCCGCAGAGCAGAAAGTACGTTTACTGGGAGATTTGGACGCTTTGGGACAAACCTCTCCTATGTGAAAGTAGATACTATAGAGGTGGATGAGACCGAGAATGAGAATGAATTTCTGTTAAGCGGTGTATCTTACAATTTTACCGATAATTGGACTATTGGCGCGAGGCAACGCAATAATATCAGTGCTGGTAGCGTCACTCAGCAGGTTATTTCATTGGGATATCGTGACGAATGCAGCAGCCTTTTGCTGGCCTACCGTATAGACAACACCAACGCAGGTGGGCTTGAATTTGGGAATTCGTTAACAGTTAATCTCGAGCTATCAGGTTTTGGCAATTAAGTCAGATAGTTAGTAGGTTAACATCCACACCTGCAGCTTGGGATAATTTCAGATTTACGTCTTTTTCACACGCCATTTGCTTGCACATCATGCTTAATGCGGTATTTTCCTGATCAACCTGACACGACAAGGCATCAAATCATCATGGCGTATATCTCTAAGTTTATTTTGTCTTCGGCCACGGGGCTGGCAGCCCTTTTCTGTGTTGCATCAGCACAAGCACAGCAAGTTCAGGCTTCTGAAGCTGTTGCCGCCACCGTCAATGATGAAATGATTTCCACATTCGATGTCTCTCAGCGTATGCGCCTCATGCTTTTGACATCTGGTGGGAGAATACCTGAGTCTGCCTATCCACAACTGCAGCGCCGGGCCCTTCAGGATCTGGTAGATGAGAAAGTAAAACTTCAGGAAGCCAATCGACTTGAGTTTAAGATTAATCCTGAACAGGTCGAGGAAGAGTTTGGACGCATTGCAGCTTCGGTGGGGGCTACCATCCCGCAATTGGAGCAGCAGCTTCTCTCCCAACAAATCGCTCCTTCTACATTGCGCGATCAGCTTCGTTCGCGCCTTGTATGGCAACGCTTGGTTGCTGCGCGTTATCGCGATCGTGTGCGCGTTAGCGATGAAGAAATTGATGAGGTTATGGACAGGCT